>JAYEGR010000119.1:0-30438 GCA_034659175.1 Thermodesulfobacteriota bacterium
CCCTGTCTGAGACATTGTGACCTTTCGCTCTGAAAGACCTCACCCTTCCGACAGCAATAACCGATGACCGAGGGTTGCTCGCATCGCTGTCGAACCTCTCTCTCATCGTAAGAAAAAAAATCCCGCCTTCGCTGGCAATCCTTAGGAGAACTCTCGAAAACCTGCCCCTGACTGCAACACCAACCCGGCCGCTTTTGACACCGCTCCCGCACCTCGTTCTCATCATAATAGAAAGAACCCCGCCTTTGCCGACAATCCTCGGGAGAACTTTCAAAAACTCGCCCCTGACTGCAACACCAACCCAGCCGCCAGCCAGTCACTGAACGAAGTTCTTCTGAAGAAAGAGGACGCACACTTTTCACGCCTTGATCGGAAACGACAACTTGATATGATTGTTCAATCGGCCTCCGTTCCGGCCGTTCGAGCATCATCCTTCCTTCTATAACAGTTAAAATTGTCTGTTGTGGTGTGATCTCCATATTGAATTTCGTTTTTGAGACTGCATCCAAATAGTCGGTATTCACTATGATATCGCATTCATGCCCTGTTTCTCCATATGTTCTTCCAAATTTGAAAAAGATCTTGATAATGCATTTGCCGGCTTCAAACCATTTGCGAAAATCTGGATCAGTATTCTCGTCTAATTCGATAAAACCCCCATCCGGAAACATCACACGGACTCTGGTAGCGGCACCGACAGTCACGTTGTCTCCACTGTAAATTTTCATCCTGTGATAGGCTCTTTTCTGGTTGAGAAAGGCGTTGACTCCGTCTACATGGAGATTACCAATAAAGCCTTTAGTTTCTGGCGTGGGATACGGAGCAATCCGAACGCATCCCCATTGGAAGATGAGACAAGAGAATGTCCACCACAATCCGATATATATGAAAATTTTCTTAAGGAATATCATGGCTCCTCCGGATGTTTCTGTTTATGAGGTCTTTTGATGATCGGCTCGCTAGGCAATATTTCCGCCTCTTTGACTTCTTGAGTCGGAATCCAGGACAATTTCTTGCTTGTAGAATCCCATAGAATAAACTCTTTCTCTGTTTTATTGAGAAGATAGAACGTTCTGGATTGGTTAGAAACTATCTGGTTCTTTGAACTAATCTCGATTGGAGCAAATTCAGCACTAAGTATCAGTACTCCATAAGCCATGGGCAAAAATAGGATATAAAGAGCAAAAATAATGACAAATGGAGAGACCAGGATGACCCTTAATTTCCAAGGGGAGATTACACGCCAGGCCACCAACAGAAGCAAGCCGGCTACGGCAGCAAAAAGCAGAATTTTAAAAAAATGAAATCTTAACTCCAGGGTTTTTCCGTGTAAAATGTAGTACTCTATAGAATTTTTAGAAATAGTATTATCCATTTCTGTAACATCGTATAAGAGATTGGATACCTTCAAAGGATTGATGAATAAATCTAAGCCGGGAGACAACTGGAAAAGGAATAGAATGACCAAAAACACAAAAATAAAAGCTCTAAAATTGGATAAATATTTAAATTTAATATCAACTGCTTTAACGCTAAATGATTGCAGATATTTTTGAAAAAAAGTTTTTGATATGAATACATACAACAGAAGACACAATACTGATAGTACCAGAGTTATCGTCAATAGCGGTAGCAAAATTTTCTCACTCATTAGGCCGATCACATAGAAAAAGAAATTTCCACCCCTTCTCAGATAATATTGCGCATCATAGTTCAATATGAGAACATCTAGACCCAACAAACGTAAATTGGCGATAGTGATCAAGTAACCAAAGACAGTGAGAATAGCACCAATCCCTGCCAAAGATCCAGAAAGCCAACCAATGAATTTTACAACCGCTTTGAGAATGTTCACGGCTTTTCTCCATCCGTAAAGGCTGACACGGACATGAAGGGGGAAAGTGAGGGTACGTCCCCTAAATCCCGTTCCCTAAATCCTACTTGTGTTGACAAATTTAGTCTCCTTAGAACTCAAGAACAGGAGGATAAAATAGGGGACAGACCACTATTTCAATGGCCTTCAAAAGGCGCGTCTTATTTAAACCGTGGTCTGTCCCCTATTTTACTGTCCCCTATTTTACTGTTTTACTGTATCCCCCTGTGCCGGAAACAGTGCCTGGCTTGATATTTTGACATTTGCAGTATCTCATATCGTTATCCCTTCATTCAACGACAAGGTAACCTGCTGGAAGGAAACGGGTGTATTCAACAAATAGCGGAGACACCAGCGATTGCAACAACCCAAAAAACGCAGTCCCTTCCGGTCTAGTTGACCGCCTGGGTCGGCAATTCTATGATTGGATGCGTGATTTCCAGTAGCCGGGTTTACGATGACCGTGAGCAATGGCCGCTATGATAATTTTATTTCCTCGGATAAAGAATGGGATATAATATGGAAAAACGGGACAATTGACTCGTCGGTATCCACCTGATCGTTCTCTCCAAAGCAGTGGATCTTCAACGATGCGATCAAGTACATGGGCAATTTCATCTCTAAAGCGTATCCCTAATCCGGCTTCTTTGGATTCGTACCACAGCACTGCTTCAACGAGTTCCTGTTCGGACTCCTCAAGGAACTCAAGGATCATGGTTTCATTCGCTGGTCTAAATCGGAAAAAACTTCACCGGCTGGGCGGGAACGTATTTCTCCCCGATCATAACGTGCAATTCGATCACGAATTTCGATATCCCAAGCATGCTTGACATCTTCTGAAGCATGGGGCTTGCCAAGCATTAGCAGTCGGTGGACAAGAATAAGTCTCTGATCTTCCGGTAAGTGACTGGCTTCCTGTAGTATTTGATTCATTGAACTCATATTTCCAATATAGCAGCCGAGGTTCTTTTTGTCATGATTATTGTTAGCCAGCCGTTTTCACCGGCTGGTTCGGCAATATAGCACCCGCTGGGTCAGAGAAAAATTGATAGTAAAATAGGTAAAATAGGGGACAGACCACGGTTTAAATAAGACGCGTCTTTTGAAGGCCATTGAAACCGTGGTCTGTTCCCTATTCCCTCTTTAATTGTCACCCTCTTTTAAACCATATCAATCATATGACTTATCATAGTTGTGGTCGCAAAAATGTCAATCTTTCGTTTTCAGCAAGGATCAGAAATTGAGTGAAGGAAAGGCGGAACATTGCGTTTCAGCGAGCGGGCGCATGGTCCTTGCGATCCTCTGAAAATGCCGGTTATGAATTTTTTTTTATTTTCTCTTCTTGCTGTTTTCCAGCATCAAGCCGAATATTTACTTGCGTCATGAATTAAAACAATAATTTTCAAATAGTTAAACCAACATTCATTATGGAGTGACACACTCCTAACTTTATGCTTTTCCGAAAATCTAAAAAAAAGGACTATGAGAATATGAAAATAGCATTTAGAATTGATATAAAAATATATAACTTGCTGGAATCCGAAAGATCCGGAAATGACCTATTTAGTATTTAAACGTAAACTCAAAGAATTGGATATTTTTCGAAACACAGGCAAAAACTCAAAATTCGCTAACACGAAAAAATCGGCTGGAATAGAAGCAGATCGGCATCCTTCTAACACTCAACACTTGCAATTTTATAATTTCAGGAATACTTTCTGTCCCCACAATGCCCGTGCGGAAATGAATATTTTTGTGCCTCAAAGCAGGTAATCGTAGATTTTGTCAAACATATCAGGGTGTTCACGCTCAAGGAAAACAAAAAAAATCAAATGATCGTCGGCTTTATTGAAAAACTGGGCAGGGATTCATTATATTATTTGCATGACCTCGGCCGTATGGGAATCTTTCTCGTACATTCCTTGATGGGCGTATTTATGCGCCCGTTTCGATTCAAAGCCCTCCTGAAACAAATCAGACTCATCGGCGCAAACTCAGTTTCACTCATCTTTTTCACCGGGGCGTTCACAGGCATGGTTCTGGGTCTGCAGGGCTACTACACCCTGCGAAAATTCGGCTCAGACGGCTGGCTCGGTTCGGTAGTGGCATTGAGTCTCGTCCGTGAACTCGGGCCGGTTTTAACTGCCCTGATGGTCACAGGAAGGGCAGGATCAGCCATGTGCGCTGAGATCGGAATCATGCGGAACTCGGAACAGATCGATGCACTTGAATGCATGGCCGTAAACCCTTTCCGGTATCTGATCTCACCAAAAGTCCTGGCCACAATAATCTCGGTGCCGATCCTTACCCAGATCTTTAATATAGTTGGAATCTTTGGCGGCTACTTTGCGGGCGTCATACTCTTGGACGGCAATCCAGGCGCCTATTTCTCATCCATTGAACATAGTCTGGTTAATCAGGACATAAATCTCGGCATCACAAAATCGTTTGTCTTTGCCGTGCTTATTGTATGGATATGTACCGGCCGGGGATATTTTGTTCACCAAATCAGAAACGCCGGTTTCGGCGCAGAGGGGGTCAGCCGCGTGACTACTCAGGCAGTGGTCATTTCATCCATTTCAATTCTGGTCTGGGATTATCTGCTGACAGCCATACTGTTATGAGTCAACCAATCATTCAACTTGTAAACGTAACTAAAAGTTTTGATTCCCAGGTGGTCATTGACTGCCTGAGCATGGATTTTCCAGCCGGAAAAACCACTGTAATTGCAGGGGCAAGCGGACAGGGCAAAAGCGTGACATTAAAGCTCATTCTGGGACTGATCAAACCCGATTCCGGACAGATCCTGGTGGATGGGCAGGACATCACCAAAATTCGAAAAAAGGAATTAAACAAGATAAGGACAAAATTCGGCGTATTATTCCAGGGAGGCGCGCTTTTAGACTCATTGACCTTGTTTGACAACGTGGCCCTGCCGCTCCGGGAGCGGACCAATCTGAGCAACGAAAAAATCAGCGAAAAGGTGCGCGCCTCACTTGTTCAGTTCGGCCTGGAAGGGCACGAAGACAAATATCCGGCACAGTTGAGCGGAGGCATGAAAAAAAGGGCCGGGCTTGCAAGGGCGGTTCAGTTAAAGCCTGGGATCATGCTTTTTGACGAACCTACGACCGGCCTTGACCCTGAAAAATCAATGGAGATATACAGACTCTTCTTTGATACTCAACAGGAGTTAGGGTACACGTCCATTATTGTCAGTCATGACATTCCCAGGATCTTTAATCTGGCAGACCAGGTAGTGGTCATAAACAGAGGCCGGATCACAACATTCATGCCGCCGGAGGAGATTCAGAAATCTGAAATTCCGGAGATTAAGAGCTTGATCAGTCATACCATGGGTGACATATACACGGGTTAAAATAGAAGGTGTAAAATGAAAAAAATAAGTCTTGAATTTATAGTAGGCCTGTTTGTGATTTCCGGCTTTGCCTGTTTTGCATACATGTCTCTTCAATTCGGGGAATTTTCATTCTTTTCCATGGACAAAAACTACAACGTTGTTGCCGATTTCGACAATATTTCCGGACTCAAACTGGGAGCAACCGTGGAAATGGCCGGAGTAAAAATCGGAAGGGTGTCAAAAATTTCTCTTGTAGAGGAAGACCTGGCCAGGGTCTCGATGATGATCAACAAGCACGTGTCGATCACGGACGACACAATCGCTTCAGTAAAGACTCAAGGGATAATAGGTGACAAATACATCAAACTTAATCAAGGCGGATCAGAAAAGACGCTTAAAGATGGCGGAATCATCTCAGAAACCGAATCATCCCTGGACCTGGAGGAACTTGTAAGCAAATACATCTTTGGTGATGTTTGATCAAATTTTTTTTATAACAGATCATCTGGGTGCAATACAAAAAAGTGACAAGTTAATGTTTGGCTTGTTCGCAGTGTTATGTTCACCGTGCTCGTGAACGTGAACGCACACGTTAATGTGTTTTTGGCATAAAATGTACTATTAATTTCGTTTACGTTCACGAGCACGAGCACGTTCACGGCACGGTGCCCCTAATGTTGAGACTGATTAGCGCAATATTTACATTATCTTACTGGTGTCACTTTTTTGTATTGCACCCGATCACCTTTCTTAGCTGTTAAGCTCAACGGCTCATTTATGAAAAATTCCGGTAAAACCGACAACTTCAGCGGATAAAAATGCAAACCAAATATTTTTTTCTCATCACTTTCCGAATCACGATATTCCTCTTCCTTGTCTCATTTTCCGCCTGCTCAACTACAAATGGAACGGGAAACACTCTTGTGGGCAGAAATGATCCAACAATGGAAAATTTCATTGACACGGAAACAACAACAGATGAAGCTGATCCCCTGGAATGCGTCAACCGGGCCTTTTATCATTTTAACGATATGCTCTATTTCCGGCTGATAAAACCGGTGGCCACGGTTTTTTCCAAAATCATTCCAAAAGATTTCCGTGTATGTATCAGCAATGCATTTAATAACCTTATGGGCCCTGTGCGGATAACCAACAACCTTCTCCAGGGCAAGTTTAAAAATTCAGGGATAGAGACGGCCAGACTTCTAATCAATACTACAGCAGGAGTCGCCGGACTCGGCGACCCTGCAAAAATTGAATTCGGACTCATCCCAAAAAAGGAAGACTTGGGCCAGACACTGGCAACATACGGCATTGGCGAAGGTGTTTATCTGTTCTGGCCGATTATCGGCCCGTCAAATCTCAGAGACACGGTCGGCCTTGTCGGAGATTCAATGCTCAATCCATTGACTTATCTTTCAGCATCGGACACATCTGCAGCCGTAGGGACTTACTTTGGCAACACAGTAAACAAAACATCGCTGACCCTGGGTGATTATGAACGGTTCAAAGAAGAATCTTTTGATCATTACGTGGCCATCCGTGATGCATACCGGCAACATCGTCATAACCGGATCATAGATGCAGGGACTGAAGAAGATCCGCTCATGTTTTCCCATCTCAATGAAAGCGTCGTGGTCAGCAGTAATAAACAGGTCCAAAATTAAAAAAGATTGCGATATGAAAAAAATTCTAATTATATTAACATCTGCAGTGCTAATTCTCGGATACGTTCATTCAGGCTTTTCATCCCGGTCGGAGCCTATTGACCTGGTCAAGGAAACTATTGACAGGATATTAAAGCTCCTGGAAGATGAAACCCTTTCTCGGCCTGAAATGAGAAAGGAACAAAAAAAACAGATATTGTCTGTTGTAAAGACCCGCTTCGATTTCCGGGAGATGTCAAAACGCAGCATGGCAAGACACTGGAAAAAAAGGCAGCCCGAGGATCATGATTATTTTGTTGAACTTTTCTCAAAACTGCTCATGAACCGGTATGTTTGCCGGGTGGAATCAAATTCAGGATCTGAAATTCTTTATAAAAAGCAGATAATCAAAATTGATAAGGCCGTGGTCTACACTGTTGCTCTAAAAAACAACACGGAAATCCCTCTGGTCTACAAGCTGCTCAAAACAGAAACCGGCTGGATGGTTTATGATGTTGTTATTGAAGGAATAAGCCTCATCCAAAACTACAGGACCCAGTTCACCAGTGTTATTAAACGAGAAAAATATGCTGGTCTGATCAAAAAAATGGAAGAAAAAGTGGCAAAAGGCGAGGATGCAAACTAATCTCCATCCAAAAACAAGGCATTCCCTCCCTGATTCGGAACTGAAACAGGAATTAAAATCGATTCTTAACTTCTTTTCCAACAGCGAGATTGAAAAAATGTCATCCTTTCTGGACTATAGAGAATGGCCGACCGACGCCGCAATCATAAATGAGGGAAAAAAATGTGATTTCATGGGTTTTCTCCTAAAAGGCCGACTAACTTTGAAAAAGGAAACAAGTTTCCACGGCAAATACATCCTCCTTGCCATCCTTGAAAAAGGGGCAACCGTAGGTGAAATTTCCATGATCGACCATACTCGCCCTACCGCAAACGCAACCGTAACTGCGATCGAAAATTCCGGGCTACTGACTCTGACCTCTGATAGAATGGATGATCTTGTCAAGACCAATCCCGCCCTTGGGGTAAAACTCTTGAGACACGTCCTCTCGGATGTGAATAAAAAATATCAAAATGCGGTTAACCGCCTCTCCGGAATTCTCTAATTTTTTCCTAGGGTTCGCCCAAAAATAAATTTACATTTTCAGGTGTCGAGACGCCCGCATGGCAAGGCGCGAGAAGGGCGAACAGCAGGACTATTTAACCGACGAGCAACTCAGCCATGCGGGATGGATCGGCGCATCAAAATGTAAATTTATTTTTGGGCGAACCCTTACATGATTCTCTTTAATGCTTCAAATATCACCTCGAAATAACCGTCCGCCGGACCTCCCGGGACCCAAAAGGACCCATTCTCATTCCGGGAACAAGTTGTCCTATGTGCTGAAATCAGGGAGCATTTTCCGTATGGCCGTTTTTTATCTTGTCCTGACTTCGGTTCTCACCGGATTTTTTGCATATGCATATCATATGAGTTATTCACTTGTTTTATATTCCCTTGTCCCTGGATTCGCTCTCGGCGTGACGCTGTGGGGATTCAACAGGTTAGTCGTCCGCATTCGGAAACAAATGAAAGCACATCTTGGAAAAGTCCTTTCAGGCTTCCTGATGTTTTTTGTTTATCTCATTGGATATATTATATTTTTCTCTCTGATTGTTTCCTGCCCAATGGACTGGATCATTGAACGAATATGGGGAACATCCGGTGAAGCCGACAAATACGGCATGTGTACCGTGAATTTTGCCATTGTGATGGCACTGGGCAACCGGCTGTTCCGGCTCTGGGAGATAGCCTGTCAAGACACCGCGAAATTGCTTGACAAGGGAACATAATTATTTATACTGTCGTGTTTCATCATCGGACATTAATCCTTTAATCATAAGGTATATAAAAATGGCTTTACCAAAAAGAAGACACTCTTATTCCCGCACCCGGAAAAGGCGTTCTCACGACGCCCTGACCCCTCCTAATGTAACAAACTGCCCCGAATGCGGTGAACCGAAACTGCCTCACAGGATCTGCGCCGGATGCGGTGCCTACAAAGGCAGAACCGTCATCAAATTTGACGATGAGAAGTAGAGGCTCTCATACTGAAAAAACCACGCTTTAAAAAGACTGATCCTGCACAAACCCGAATTAAAAACAGACCTGCAAAAAGCCTGAAAACCAGGACCGTGGTCCGGTAATTTAATTGTATAGGAAATCCTACGCACTTAAAGACCGTTGATCGCTTTTTACAAAACGGACAGATGGTATAATGACGACCCATATAGCTCTTGATGCCATGGGCGGGGATCGTGGTCCGGATGAAGTGGTATCCGGCGCGATTCAAGCCGTTAACGAATCAGATATTGAAGTCACTCTTCTTGGAAACATGGATCGGCTTTCTACAGCGCTTGGGGATCGCTCGAATAACGATAGAATCCATGTCTTGCATACGACAGAGATTATCTCAATGGATGAGTCCCCTATCAGGGCTGTAAAGAAAAAAAAGGACTCATCCATCGTAGTCGCCGTCGACCTCCTTAAACAAGGCAAAGTGCAGGCTGTGGTGAGCGCTGGAAATTCCGGGGCTACAATGGCTGCGGCTATCAAAGGC
Organism: Thermodesulfobacteriota bacterium; assembly: GCA_034659175.1. Taxonomy (GTDB): domain Bacteria; phylum Desulfobacterota; class Desulfobulbia; order Desulfobulbales; family DAOVYS01; genus DAOVYS01. The sequence goes on from JAYEGR010000119.1 coordinate 9,502, forward strand.
CTTGGAAAACTCCAATACGTATCAAGACCTGGTATTTTATCTATCTATCCCACTTTAAAGAAACCTCTTGTCATGATGGATTCCGGAGCAAATGTCGACTGCCGTCCCATTCACCTCCTTCAATTCGGGATCATGGCATCCGCCTTCTCAAAGGTGATATTTGATATCAATGAACCACGGATTGGTCTGTTGAGCATAGGAGAAGAGAGCAGCAAGGGAAATACGCTTGTAAGGAAGTCCCGTGAGCTGCTGCAGGAGAGTCATTTAAACTTTATCGGCAATGTCGAGGGCCGCGACGCATTCCATGGTGACGTGGATGTGATTGTGTGTGACGGTTTTGTTGGAAACGTGTGTCTGAAGCTGAGCGAGGGACTTGCTGAAGCCATGATACGCATGCTCCGTGACGAGATCGGTAAAACATTCGTTGCAAAAATAGGATATATGCTGGCCGGGCAGGCCTTTGAAAACTTCAGGAAAAAAGTCGACTACACTGAATACGGTGGGGGCCCGCTTCTGGGTTTAAATGGTATAGCCATTATCTGCCACGGCCAATCAAATGCCAATGCCATCAAAAATGCCCTCAAACAGGCCGGAAAACTGGTTCAGAAAGAGGTAAACCGTTATATCCTGGACATGCTGAAAACCTGCAACTACTCTGACCTTGAGACAGCCGAAACTTCCCCCCAGACAAAGACTTCAGCCGGAACAATCCAATGACCAGGCCGATCATCCTGGGAACAGGCTCGTCTCTTCCAGAACGGATACTGACAAACCGTGACCTGGAAAAAATGGTGGACACATCGGACGAATGGATCACCACCAGGACCGGAATAAAAACAAGGCGTATTGCAACAGGCGGGGAGGAAACCTCCAGGCTTGCGGCTGCTGCCGGAAAAAAGGCCATGGAAATGGCGGGTGTCACTCCTGATGAAATTGACCTGATAATTGTCGGAACAATGACGTCGGAGATGGCAATGCCTTCATGCTCATGTTTCGTCCAAAAGGAACTGGGCGCAGGCAATGCCTTTGCGTTTGATGTCAATGCGGCCTGTTCAGGCTTTGTGTACGGCCTTGACACGGCGGACAAATATTTGAGATGCAAGCCGGACATGAAGGCTCTCATTATCGGCGCTGAGAACCTTTCGGCCAGGGTCAACTGGAAGGACCGAAACACCTGTATTCTTTTTGGGGACGGCGCCGGGGCCTGTGTGCTGGCAACCTCTGACAATAACGGCGGGATTCTCGCAAGCCGAATCTTTTCCAACGGCCGGCTCTCGGAACTCCTCATGTTGGACAGCGCCCCCAGCATGAATCCCGATCTCAACTTTAAAATAGGAACCAACAATGTGACGGATACTGAGTGTGATGAAGGGGCCTGTATCCGGATGAAAGGGAAAGACGTTTTTAAATTTGCAGTCCGGGCTATGGCCGGCGCTGTAACTGAACTCCTCGGAGTAATTGACATCCCGGTCAGTGATGTAGATTTACTGATCCCCCATCAGGCCAATATCCGTATATTAAAAGGCCTTGCGGATCGGCTGCATATTCCCTTTGAAAAAATCTTCATAAATCTTCATAAATATGGTAATACATCCGCTGCCAGCATACCGATCGCACTGGATGAAGCCAACCGGGAAGGACGGCTGAAAAAAGGCGATTTGCTCGTGCTGTGCGCAATGGGCGGAGGCTTTACATGGGGAACCACTATAATAAGGTGGTGAGTAAATGTTCGGCAGCACTCCACAGGAAGGCGATCAGGCTGCCCAGCATACCTAAGTATAGCTGATCAGCCTGCTCACCTCCCTGTGAAGCGCTGCCGAACATTTACTTTTTTGGTGGTTCTAGTTATTTTACGGCATCAAACCAAATATTTACGGTGGTGATGCCCTTAGGGTTCAAAGGTTTATTTGATCGGAATTTCCCTGTTCAACCCGGAACCCTGAACCTCTATCATAAGGTAAAAACAGTGGATTACTTCCTGACAGAAGAACAGCAGATGATCGTTGATGTGGCCCGTCAGATAACCGACGAAAAAATTATACCTCAGCGGGCCGAACTTGACGAAAAAGAAGAATACCCGACCGACATTATTAAAGCCATTGCCCAGGCGGATATGGCAGGTCTTCATATTCCGGAAAAATATGGAGGATTCGGGGGAGGGAGTTTTGAAAACATCCTGGCGCTTGAACAGATTGCCCGCGGCTGCACAGGCGTGGCAACTATCTTTGCCGCCAGCGCCTTAGGGGTCTATCCCATTCTCATTTCAGGCAGCTCCGAATTAAAACAAAAATACCTGCCCGATGTGGCAAGCGGCCGGAAAACCGCAGCCTTTGCGCTGACCGAACCTGATGCGGGAAGCGATGCATTAGGTGTCCGGACAACTGCGGCGCTTGACAATGACGAATGGGTGATAAACGGCTCAAAGCAATGGATCACAAACGGGGGTGAGGCAAATATCTATTCGGTAATTGCCCTCACGGACCGGAATAAGGGGGCCAGAGGGGCAACCATGTTTGTGGTTGAAGACACTGACCCCGGTTTCTCATACGGTCCTAAAGAAAAAAAATTGGGCATCAGGGCATCCGCCACACGGCCGCTTTATTTTAAAGACTGCCGGATCCCGAAGGATCGGGTAATCGGCAGGGTCGGCACGGGTTTTATCACGGTAATGAAAACACTGGATGTGTCAAGGCCGGGAATCGCGATTCTCGGCGTCGGACTGGGACAGAGCGCCCTGGACGTGGCTGTTCCCTATGCCAAGCAGAGAATTCAGTTCGGCAAACCGATCATTTCATTTCAGGCGGTACAGCACATGCTGGCTGACATGGCAATCCAGGTGGAGGCAGCACGAGCTTTTATCTATGCAGCGGCAAAATACATTGATTCAAAGCCCAAAAGCATGTCTAAAATTTCATCAATGTGCAAGACCTTTGCAACCGATATGGCCATGAAAGTGACAACCGATGCGGTCCAGATCTTAGGCGGTTACGGATATATGCGCGAATATCCGGTTGAAAAAATGATGCGGGACGCAAAAATCCTACAGATCTACGAGGGAACCAACCAGATACAGCGAAACGTGATCGGACAGGAATTAAATAAAGAATACAGCCGAAATTAATTTGTTTGGGTTCAGAGGTTCAGGCATGAAAATTATTGTTTGCGTTAAGCAGGTGCCGGACACCAAGGATATTCGTCTCGATCCGGAGACAAATACCCTGGCCAGAGAAGGCGTTGAGAGCATCATGAACCCATTTGACCGGCACGCCCTTGAAGAAGCGGTCCGATTAAAAGAACAGCATGGCGGAACTGTAACGGTTATGAGCATGGGGCCGCCACAGGCCGAGGATGTGCTGCGGGAAGCAGTCTCCTGCGGGGCCGATGAGATGGCGCTTGTATCTGATCGCGCCTTTGCCGGAGCAGATACATGGGCCACTTCATATACACTGGCAATGGCAATAAAAAAAATCGGCATGGGGGACGTTATCTTGTGCGGCAAACAGGCCATTGACGGAGACACGGCCCAGGTCGGCCCGGGTCTGGCACAGAGATTGGACATTCCCTATGTCACGTATGTGAAAAAAATTGTGGATTATTCCAACGGGACTATGCGACTCCATCGAATGATGGATGACGGGTATGACGAGGTGGAGGTCGATTTGCCCGCGCTTTTCACAGTGGTTAAGGAAATCAATGTCCCCAGAATACCCTCCCTGAAAGGCAAAATAAAGGCCAAAAAACTCTCTGCAACCGTCCTGACCGCTGAAGAAATCGGAGCTGATCCCGATCGACTGGGGCTTAAAGGGTCAAACACCCAGGTGGTCCGGGTCTTTGCGCCCGAGTTCAAAGGTGAACATTCCATGCTGACCGGAACGGTTGAGGAACAGGTCGATCAGCTGGTTGAAAAACTCAACGTTCTGATATAATTTTAAGGGTTCACGGTTCAGGGTTAGAAGGACAAAAGCCTTTATAACCCTGAACCTGGAACCATTTAATCCGGATAGTTACGCTTATGTTATTAATTGATACTGATGCCTGTATTGGATGCGGCGCCTGTGAGGAATGTTGCCCTTTTGGGGCAATTATAGTAGTTCACGACATTGCGGAAGTAAACGAAAAATGCAACCTGTGCGGCGCATGCGTGGATGAGTGCGAAGTCGGAGCGCTGACCATTGAAGGGAAGGAAAAGACTCCGGGTTCGGATCTTTCAGAATGGGCCGGAGTGTGGGTCTTTGCCGAATACAGAAACAACCGGATAGCGCCTGTTTCACTGGAACTTCTAGGTGCGGGCAGGCGGCTTGCTGAAAAACGAAACGTTGAGTTGGCGGCCGTATTGCTGGGAATGGATATTGAGGAACCGGCAAAGGAACTTATAGCATCAGGCGCAGACAAAGTATATTCAGCAAATGACCCTGCTCTGGCCGATTACACAGACGATGCCTACGGAAATATCCTGGGAGATCTGATACTTGAACACAAACCGGAAATTGTTCTGGCCGGCGCCACGGCCATGGGCCGTTCCCTGATCCCAAGGGTGGCCACGCTGGTCAAGACCGGCCTCACGGCAGACTGCACAGCCTTGGATATCAGGGAAGAAGACGGCGTCCTTCTCCAGACAAGGCCCGCCTTTGGCGGAAACGTGATGGCCACAATCGTATGTCCAAACACCAGGCCCCAGATGGCGACCGTCCGGCCGAACATTATGAAGCCTGATCCCCGTGACCCAAACAGGAAAGGTAAAATAGTCGACGTCATACCCGATCCGGGCAGAATGATCTCCAGGGTAAAAGTTCTTGAAACCGTGATTGAGGAACCGGATCAGATCAATATTACCGAAGCGGACATTGTTATTTCAGGAGGCCGGGGACTTGACGATGAAAAGGGCTTTTCCCTGATCAGGGAATTTGCCGACACCCTGGGCGGGGCCGTCGGCGCATCACGCGCCGCCGTGGACAGCGGATGGATCAATTATCCGCACCAGGTCGGACAGACCGGGAAAACCGTTTGCCCCAAGATATATATCGCATGCGGAATATCAGGCGCAATTCAACATCTGGTCGGAATGCAGTCTTCCGAGGTGATTATTGCCATTAACAAGGATCATGATGCGCCGATTTTCGGAATCGCCACATACGGTATTGTGGGAGATCTCTTTAAAATCGTGCCCCGTGTAATTGAAAAAATAAAACTTATGCGCTAAAGTTTATGGAAAAAATGAATCTTTCAGAAAAAGTTGCGGTCGTGACCGGTGGAAGCCGCGGAATCGGCAGGGCTGTCTGCCTACGGCTCGCCTCCATGGGGGCCGAAGTGGTTGTCAACTATGTCAGCCGGCCCGATGCGGCTGAGGAAACAGTGGATCTCGTTAAGTCCAAAGGAGGCAAGGCCCATGCCGTCAGGTTCGACATTGGAGCTTCCTCGGAAGTCCGGGACGGTTTTAAAAAAATAATAGCCGATCTAGGGAAAATCGACATCCTGGTCAACAACGCCGGAATCACTCGTGACGGATTGGTCGCCACCATGAAGGAGGATGATTGGGACACGGTCCTCGGCATCAACCTGAAAGGAGCCTATAACTGTATTAAGGCATCATGCCGGCCCATGATGAAACAACGGTGGGGCCGGATCATCACTATCACGTCAGTCGTAGGATTTACAGGAAATGCCGGACAGGCAAACTATGCGGCCGCAAAAGCAGGCCTTGTTGCTCTGACCAAATCCGTGGCAAGAGAGCTGGCATCAAGGGGTGTGACGGCCAATGGAGTTGCGCCGGGTTACATCGAAACCGACATGACCAGCGGTCTAAATGAAAAAATCCGTGACAAAATCCTGTCCGAAATCCCCATGGGTGTACTTGGAACAGTTGATGACGTGGCCGGCGCTGTGGCCTTTCTCTGTTCCGAGGAAGCCCGGTATATTACAGGCCAGGTCATTCACGTAAACGGCGGGATGCTGATGGCGTAATAAAACGCCGCAAGCGACCACAGGCACCGCATCTGCGCGCGTTAAGGGTGTATATAATTATAGTCTATAGCCGACAGCCCTTAACACGCACATCTACGGCATCTGTGATCGATTACATGGTAAGTGGTTTCCGATCCGACGGCTTTTGCTACCCGTGATCGGTTACATTTTTTCATAAGCAATTTCTAATTCCTGGTTGCACAGATCGAATAATTTATAACCGAATTATATATAATTGCAGGTCAAAAATGACCGGAAACAAGGAGAAGTAATTATGCCCTCGGATATTGAAGGAAAACTTAAAGATATTATCGTTGATCAACTTAGTGTAAAGGCGGAAGGCGTTGTACCCGGAGCATCATTTGTGGATGATCTGGGCGCGGATTCTCTTGATCTCGTGGAACTTATTATGGCGTTTGAAGAGACGTTTGATGTCGAGATCCCGGATGAAGACGCAGAAAAAATCATCACTGTCCAGGATGCTGTTAACTACGTGAATTCAATTATAAAATAAGGTGAAACAGGGTGAACAAAAGAGTTGTGGTAACCGGTGTCGGTCTGGTAACCCCACTGGGTACCGGGGTTGAAAAGACCTGGAGCGGCCTGTGCAAAGGGAAAAGCGGTGTCGCCGCAATCACGCGTTTTGATACGGAGAATTTTCCCGTCAAGATTGCGGCGGAAGTAAAGGACTTCAATGCGGAGGACTTTATGGATAGAAAACTTGCAAAGCACTCTGATCTTTTTGTCCAGTACGCGATCGCGGCCACTGATCAGGCACTTGGGGATTCCGGATTTACCATAACCGAAAAAAATTCTGCAAGGGTCGGAGTAATTACGGGATGCGGACTTGGCGGACTGCCGACAATTGAAAAATACCATAGTGTATTCTTAAATCGCGGACCAAAAAAAATAACGCCCTTTTTTATACCCATGGTCATCCCGAATATGAATGCGGGTGTGGTCTCCATTCACATCCGGGCCAGAGGACCGAACCTGACGCTCACAACGGCATGTGCCGCCGGCACGCATGCAGTCGGCGAAGCCTTTCGATCAATCAGGCGCGGCGAGTGTGATGCCGTGGTCACCGGGGGCAGCGAATCGGTAATCTGCCCGTTGGCGATCGGAGGATTTGGTGCAATGAAGGCCCTGTCTACTCGAAATGATGAACCGGAAAAGGCATCCCGGCCTTTTGACAAAGACCGGGACGGTTTTATAGTAGCTGAAGGCGCGGGCATGCTCATTTTAGAGGAACTCGAACACGCGCTGAATCGCGGCGCAAAAATTTATGCTGAAATGGTCGGTTACGGCCTGTCCAGTGACGGCTATCACATTACTTCGCCTCCGGAAGATGGAGAGGGAGCGGCCCGCTGCATGCAGGCGGCCCTTGATTATGCCGGAATAGCGCCTGATAATGTTGATTATATCAACGCACATGGAACATCAACTCAGGCAAACGACATATGTGAGACCCGTGCTGTAAAGACCGTGTTTGGTGATCACGCATATAAACTGAACGTCAGTTCCACAAAATCAATGACAGGCCATATGCTGGGCGGCGCAGGCGGCATTGAGACCGTGTTTACCGCCCTGGCCATTCATACGGAGACCATACCTCCCACTGCTAATCTGGAAAATCCTGATCCTGAATGTGATCTTGATTATGTGCCTGATGTGGCCAGAAAGACAAAAATCAGGGTGGCCATGTCCAACACCTTCGGCTTTGGCGGCACTAATGCCTCCCTTGTGCTGAAACGGTATAACGGATAAACATCGAACGTCCAACATTGAATTTTAAATTTTTTTATTCGATGTTGGACGTTCGATGTTGGATGTTCTTTTTGTTTTCAGCATCAATACCTTCGCCAATTTCCATTTTAGTGTTTTTTGCATTAAAGACGCACGACATATTGTGTAGAAGTAAGCTGTGGGCACTATATATTGTGTGCTATTAAGTCAAAAAACAAATTTTCAATTTTGGCGAAGGTATTGAGCATATTATATGATTTTTTTGGGCAAAATCAGGGTTGGTTTTAACTTCAGCCATTTCAATAATCGTAAGTTGTGGTTGAGCCGACTTTTTTTGTTGGGTTTCCTCCCTCAACCCAACCTACGCTAGAAACTCAGACATTTCGATATTTATGAGAATAAGGGTCTGGAAAGAAATAACTTGGGTAATTCCGATCCGAAATGTGTTGCAGATTTAGTCGGTTTGATATTCACGAAACCGCAAGCGTAGCAGGGCTACGGTGAGGATTTCGGGGATGTCAAACCGACTAAAGGTGTGATACAGTTCGGAAACGGAAAAGCCAAGTTATTTTTTTCCAGACCCTAAGGCGAAACCCAACAAGTGGCTAAATATTTGCTTTAAAGAGGAAATGAAAATAAAAGAAAACGATTTTTCTGATAAAAGAACAGACTCCCGATGGGCAATCCGGCCGCTTGTTCCCCGTAAGGTATATACAAACAGACAAGAGCATATAGATTATCTCTACAATGCTGCTCTTGATGCCATAGGACGCAGAACCATGTCCACTGTTCTTTTAGGCCAACGCCGCATGGGAAAGACCGAGATATTCAAGCGGGTGGTAAACCATCTCTTTTTCGACCAGGATCATCGGGATCCAAAGGCGCTTGTCCCGGTCTATTACAGCTTTAAAGACAAACCGCTTGACCGGTGGGAGTTTGCGGCCGAATATGTAGAAAATTTTTTGCGCTGGTATGCGGCATTCAGACTGAGAGATATAAGTATTTTGGATAGAACGGTCATCAATGTTGATGACCTTTCTGATTTAATGAAATCAAAGATAAAAATATCAAAGTATCTTGCAGGCGGTATTAACCTGCTGGGATGGCTGCAGAAGAAGAGCGGCGTGATCATCCCGGAGAAAGAAGCCCTCTGGCTGCCAAGAGGAATATCAGATCGCGATGAGAGTACTACTGTGATGTTCTTGGATGAATTCCAGAATACCCGTCTTCCCCAATACGAGTTTGATATCGTCGGTTTCATGCAGGAGGCCGTGGAATCACCGACGTGTCCCCATTTTGTCACAGGCTCTGCCATGAGCATCCTGGCAAGGGAGATACTTGGTCGGGGGTCGCTTTTTGGAAGATTTGACAGCCACCCAATAGAGCCGATGACCAACTACTGGGGAGCGCGGTTGGCTTTTAATATTTCCAGGTATTACAAAACAGAAATAGAGGGAAAGATGCTGCCCATAACAGCGGATCGCTGCGGGGGAAATCCTTTTTATATCACAGCCGTAGTCCGCCAGGCCGCAAAGCAGCGCAAGCCGATTGTAAGCGAAGAAACACTAAACGAGATACTGGCGGTTGATCTTTCTTCCGGTTTTATATGGGCTGAACTGAGTGACCAGGTAACAAAGTGGATAGAACGTATTAATGAATACGGTATTACCAAGTGGGTTTTATATCTTTCTGCTTTGGAAGAAGGAGACCGGCTTGATCTTGATAGAATCCAGAAAGAACTTGCCGAGCGTGAAGGAAAAGTTGTGCCAATGGAGACCATCAGAGATGTGCTGATAAAGCTATCCAGAGGCGATCTTCTCCAATACATGGAACTTGGAGGCTGGTTCAGAAAGATAGATGATCCGATCCTGCTTGAGTTTTTAAAGGTGTGGGGCAGGATTGAGGTAGAGGGAAAGAATCAGGCTGTTGTTAGATCGGAAACAGTCAAAAAATACCAGACGCTCAAGCGGAAGTTCAGTGACCATCTTGGTTATCTGGCAGAGGTATATATGGTCCAGGCGTTGTGGAATGGTCAAAGGAAAAAACTGCCGGGCGAGCTGTTTCATGCAAAAGGAGATATTGAGCTTCCCTGGCAGTTTTTCTACATTTGGCATCGCGTAAGGCTCGGGGCCGGTGTTGAAAAAGAGATTGATATCTATGCTGCAGCCGGCGCCGAGGTCTGGATAGGGGAGAGCAAATGGTGGCGAGGGAGGAAGGTAGGGCGCGTTGAGGTTGAGACCTTTTTGCGTAAGGGAAAATTCGTGCGAGAAGCAGAAGGTGAAGGCCTTCAAATGTTAAGACTATGGTTTTTTGCGCATGATGGTTTTACTGAGGAAGCCGAGGCATTGATGCGTGAAAAAGGTGTGCTTTGGTCTACCAGGCAGGATCTTGACAATTTGCTCAAGTCCGTTGGATTAAGGCAGTTGCCGGATTTGGCTGATGAAAGTAAAGTCAAACACATTCCTTGACAACCGAATCAAAACTACTGGAAAAACAGAATGTGGCGTCTTTCCTTTTCCCTAAGTGCCTGGGAACAGGTAATGATGAAGGGAAATAGATAAGGCTACCAACGTAAGGCGGGACAGCCTGTAAATTCAACCAGTTAGCAACTCCTCAAATTTTGCTTGATGTTGGAATTTCCATAGAACCAAAATGGCGAAAAGTGTCCCGCTTTAAGTTGGTAGCCTTATGTCATGTAAAATCTGGGTTGCGGGCATAGCCCGCCTTAGCTGTTTAGCTTAACAGCTCAATAGCTCGCCCGTATGGCGCTAAATTCTTGCCGGCACATAAGAGGAATCAAGTTGAAAATTGCTATTGGTAGTGATCATGGAGGATTTGACCTAAAACGTCTGATTATCCCGCTGCTTGAAGAATCAGGTCATGAAATTAATGACCAGGGATGCAATTCCAATGAATCAGTTGATTATCCGGATTTTGCCGGGCTGGTTTGCGTACTTGTGGAAAAAGGCGCCTGTGATTGCGGCATACTGATCTGCGGCACGGGAATCGGCATGTCAATGGCAGCCAACCGATTTTCCTCCATCCGGGCTGCCCTGTGTCATGAGTCGTTTACCGCAAAAATGAGCAGGGAGCATAATAATGCTAATGTCCTTTGCCTTGGGGCACGCGTCATCGGTCAGGGTGTTGCAATTGAAATTGTCCGAACATGGCTTTCCGCCGAATTTGCCGGCGGCCGCCATCAGAAACGAATCAGTATGTTTTAACTATAGTAGAGGGCTGTAAAGTGACTTTCCTGAAACAAGTTGACCCCAAAATCTTTGATTGCATAAAAAATGAACTCTACCGGCAGACCTTTCAGTTGGAAATGATCGCCTCGGAGAATTACGTGAGTGAAGCGGTCCTTACGGCTCAGGGATCTATCTTTACAAACAAATATGCTGAAGGATACCCGAATAAACGCTATTACGGCGGATGCGAACATGCGGACGAGGTCGAATCTCTGGCCATTGAACGGGCAAAAAAAATATTTAACGCGGAATTTGCCAATGTCCAGGCCCATTCCGGCAGCCAGGCGAACATGGCGGTCTATTTTGCCAATCTTAAACCATTTGACAGAGTGCTTGGCATGGATCTCGCGCATGGCGGACATCTCAGCCACGGGAGTCCGGTCAACTTCTCCGGGCAGTTGTACAACTTTGTATCATACGGAGTGGATCAAGAAACCGAACAGATCAATATGGCCGAAGTGGAGCGCATCGCACTTGAACACAGGCCCAAGATGATCGTGGCCGGCGCAAGCGCATATCCCAGGATTATCGATTTTAAGGAGTTCAAGAAAATTGCCGACAAGGTTGGTGCTCTCTTTATGATGGATATGGCCCACATTGCCGGATTGATTGCCGCCAAAGTCCATCCTTCGCCTGTACCATACGCTGATTTCATCACAAGCACAACTCACAAGACCCTGCGAGGTCCCAGGGGCGGGCTGATTTTAGCAAAAGAGAAATTTGGGAAAAGCCTGAACAGCAAAATATTCCCCGGCATCCAGGGCGGCCCGCTGATACATACAATCGCTGCCAAGGCAGTTGCATTTAAAGAAGCAATGAGCGATCAGTTCACACGTTACCAGAAACAGGTTGTGAAAAACGCAAAGGTACTGGGAGACTCGCTTATAGGATTGGGATTCCGACTGGTATCAGGCGGCACGGACAACCATCTCATGCTCGTGGATCTTACAGAAAAATCAATCACAGGCAAAGATGCCGAATCAATTCTGGAACAGGCCGGAATAACAGTGAATAAAAATGCAATTCCATTTGATCAGGCCAGTAAATTTGTCACCTCCGGCATACGGATCGGAACACCTGCCATTACAAGCCGAGGGTTAAAAGAACCTGAGATGGAAAAAATCGCGGAATGGATTGACCAGACCATTAAATTCAGGGACAATAAGACGGAACTCGACAATATCCGGAAAAAAATCAAAGCCCTGTGCGAAAAATTTCCCCTGCCTAAAAATTATGTTAATACCTGAACCCTGAACCATGCACAAAAATTCACGCCCTTCCTGGGACGAATATTTCATGAACATCACGGAACTGGTGGCCCAGCGGTCAACCTGTCTTCGCAGGAAGGTCGGCGCCATCCTGGTACGTGATAAAAGGATCATTACAACCGGATATAACGGCGCCCCCTCGGCTATCAAACATTGCCTTGAAAATGGATGTCTGCGTGAAAAAATGGGTATTCCTTCCGGGGAACGCCACGAGCTGTGTCGGGGACTCCACGCGGAGCAGAATGCGATAATTCAGGCCGCCCTGTACGGGGTAAGTACTGAAGGAGCCGTACTGTACTGTACCAACATGCCTTGCCTGATATGCAGCAAAATGTTGATTAACGCACGGATAACCGAGGTCTATTACAAAGACGGGTATGCTGATGATCTCTCTGCTTCAATGATGGCCGAGGCGGGAATACCTCTCAAGCAGATTGGTTAGGATGTAATCGTTCACAGGCACCCCATCTGCGCGCGATCAGTCCGGCTCACATAGGTTTACTATAGTTCGCCGGCCTGCTAGCGCACATATGGGGCGCCTGTGAACGGTTACGTTAGGATCTGTTCCCCCTTTTTCGGCTACCAACTTAAAGCGGGACACTTTTCGCCATTTTGTTGCTATGGCAATTCCAAAATCAAGCAAAATTTGAGGAGTTGCTAACTGGTTGAATTTACAGGCTGTCCCGCCTTACGTTGGTAACCCCTTTTTCCACACAAAAAATACGAATTGCGGGTGTTCTTATGAAATGTCCTTACTGCGGTCATCTGGCAAACAAAGTCGTTGATTCCCGTTTAAACAAGGAACAGACCATCACACGCCGCCGCAGATTATGCGAGTCGTGCGAAAGACGTTTCACGACCTATGAAAGGCTTGAAGTGACCATGCCGATGCTGATCAAAAAGGATGATCGGCGCGAGGCCTGGAACCGTGACAAGGTGGTGGAGGGACTCAAAAAAGCGTGTGAAAAACGCCCGGTAAGCGTTGCCCGGATTGAAGAATTCGTGGATTCGCTTGAAAGGGAGTTGCAGGATATGGGTAAACGGGAAATTGCCACCAAGATTGTGGGCGAACGGGTAATGGAAGGGCTACATAAAATAGATGAGGTCGCCTACGTGAGATTTGCCTCGGTCTACCGTCAGTTCCGTGACATAAATGAATTTATGGATGAGTTGAAAATCATGCTGGGCAGCCGTGATGGATAGCATGTCATCCCGGGAAATTGAATTCATGAAACTGGCTCTCAAAGAGGCGGGAAAAGGGGTAGGCAGAACTTCACCAAATCCGGCGGTCGGGGCCGTTATTGTTAAAAACGGCCTTATCGTGGGTAAAGGTTATCACAAGCGTGCCGGAACACCGCACGCGGAAATCCATGCCTTGAATGCGGCCGGCGACCAGACAAAAAACAGCACACTTTACGTGACACTTGAGCCATGTAATCACACAGGCCGGACTCCTCCATGCACTGAAGCCATCTTAAAAAGCGGTATTCGAAGAGTTGTGGTCGGCATGAATGATCCGAATCCGGGAGTTGCCGGAGGAGGCTGTGAATTTCTTTCTGCCCATGGGCTTTTTGTAACAAGTGGTGTGCTTAAAGATGCATGCGAAAAAATAAATCGTCCCTTTATTAAACACATCACCACCGGGCTCCCCTGGGTGATCATCAAGGCCGGAATCAGTCTGGACGGCAGGATTGCAGCGCGTACCGGCGAGAGCGGCTGGATTACAAACGATCTGTCACGGCAAGAGGTCCACCGAATCCGCAACAAGACCGATGCTATCATGATAGGTATCGGAACAGCGCTTTCCGATGATCCTTCCCTGACAACCCGGCTGCCGGTCAAAAAAGGCCGCGATCCATTGCGGGTCATTCTGGACACTCATCTGCGTCTGAATCCTGACGCAAAAATGCTTCAACAATCTTCCAATGCCGAGACATTTGTCTTTTGCGGTACTGATCCTTCCGAACCAAAAGCGCGCGCGCTTAAAGCCGCCGGCGCCCAAATTAAAAAAGTCGGTCTGACACCGGAAGGACATGTTGACATAAGAGACGTGCTCACTGAACTCGGCCGTTCCGGGATCACCAGTGTGCTTGTTGAGGGCGGAAGCAGAATCCACGGAGCACTATTACGGTCCGGCCTGGTTGACCAGGCATTTTTTTTTGTGGCCCCTCTATTTATCGGGTGTGACGGTGTGCCCCTGGTTGACGAACTGGGAACAAAAACCATAAAAACCGCTCAACGCATGAGGATGACCCGATCCAGGAGATTCGGAGAAGATGTCCTGATAGAAGGCCTGTTTGACATTACGCACTCAAATGCTTAAATGTATCGGAAAAATAAAGTTTCGCTAGTATTCGTACAAGATTTGGATCATCGTCATTCCGGCTACATGCCGGAATGACGAAAAAATAAATGGATATAAATATTTGCGGGTAAAGGGTAGGATTAGGGCGATCACAAGGATCGCCCCTACAAATTCCAATATCATGTTCACAGGAATCATACAGGGAAAAGGCAGGATAGTCTCCAGGCGGTCGTCGGGCGGCGGGATGGTGTTTGTAATCGAGGCGGATTTCGATATCACTGATCCTGAAGAAGGTGAAAGCATTGCCGTAAATGGAATCTGCCTTACGGCAAGAGACATTTCCGGCCGTAAATTCACGGTTGATGTCTCTCCTGAAAGCCTGTCCAGAACCAATCTCGGCCACATCTCAGCCGGCAGCGCCGCAAATCTTGAAAGGGCGCTCAGGCTCAGTGACCGGCTGGGCGGCCATCTGGTCAGCGGACACATTGATGCAACCGCATCTATTATTGAACGGAAACCCACGGGGGATTTCACACTCTTCTCATTTTTGATACCAAAAGAGTTGTCTAAGTACATTATTGAAAAAGGATCCATCAGCGTGAACGGAATCAGCCTTACCGTAAACAGTTGCGATGACCGTTCGTTTTCAACAGCCATCATCCCGCACACGCTCAAGGTGACGACACTGGATAAACTGAGCCGGGGTGATACTGTAAATATTGAGGTTGATCTTATAGGAAAATACGTGGAAAAACTCCTTTCCTCCAAATCAGCCGATGATAATGGGAAGGAATCACGGATAAATCCCTCCTTTTTAGCAGAACACGGCTTCCTGAAATAACCGTAAACAGCAATGGTGATAAAAAATGCCGGTAAATAAAATTAAAGACGTAATCGAAGATATACGGTCAGGAAAAATGGTCATCCTGGTTGATGATGAAGACCGGGAAAACGAAGGAGATCTATGCATGGCCGCGCAGATGGTGACCCCTGACGCAATTAACTTTATGGCAAAATATGGCCGGGGGCTGGTCTGCCTTACCCTTACACCGGAATTGATTGATAAACTGCAGCTCCCAATGATGGTCCGGGACAACAAATCGCCCTTTCAGACCGCATTCACGGTCAGCATTGAGGCCCGGGACGGCGTTACAACCGGAATCTCGGCCGCGGATCGCGCCAGGACCATCCAGGTGGCTGTGGCCCCTGACGTTGTACCCGGAGACATAGTGAGCCCGGGCCACATCTTTCCACTACGGGCAAGGCGGGGCGGGGTCCTGGTACGGACCGGACAAACCGAGGGATCAGTGGATCTCTCCAGGTTGGCCGGCCTGCGTCCCGCAGGCGTTATCTGTGAAATAATGAAAGAAGACGGAACCATGGCACGTATGCCGGACCTCGATCTGTTTGCTGAAAAACATAATCTGAAAATCGCCACGATCGCCGACCTTGTGGCATACCGCACAAAAAAGGAACTTTTGGTACACAGGGCGGCCGAGACCAAGCTACCCACACGCTACGGGGGCCTATTCAAAGCTATTGTTTATACAAATGACGTTGACGATAACCAGCACCTGGCCCTTATCAAAGGCGAGATCAAACCTAATGAGGAAATCATGGTAAGAGTCCACTCGGAATGTCTTACCGGTGACGTATTCGGCTCACTTCGCTGCGACTGCGGAAGCCAGCTTCATGCAGCCATGCGGATGGTGGAACAGGAGGGATGCGGTGTCATCCTGTATATGCACCAGGAAGGAAGAGGAATCGGACTGGTCAACAAACTGAAGGCTTACGCTCTTCAGGACAACGGACTTGACACTGTGGAGGCAAATATTGAACTCGGATTCAAACCCGACCTGCGCGACTATGGTATCGGCGCACAAATTCTCCGCGATCTCGGTATCAAAAAAATGAAACTCGTCACAAACAATCCCAAAAAAATAGTCGGACTTGAGGGATACGGTCTTGAAGTCACAAGCCGCATGCCGATCGAGATGGAACCGGTTCCGGAAAACCTGAAATATCTTCAATGCAAAAAAGACAAACTGGGACACATGCTGGATCTAATCCCGGGCAATAAAATGGGAAATAAGCGTAATCCGTAACTATTCAGCAGCACTCCACAGGAAGGCGATCAGGCCTGTCCAGGCATACCTGGATGAACTGAAAATCACAACAGGGAAATTTTAATGGCGAAATTTTTTGAAGGGACTTTACAGGCCAAGGGGAAAAAATTCGGGATCGTGCTTGCCCGGTTTAACGCATTTATTGCTGAACGACTTCTGGACGGAGCGCTCGACACCCTGATCCGGTCAGGCGCCAAAGACGATGAGATTGAAGTGGCTCGCGTCCCAGGGGCCTATGAAATCCCGCTGGTCGCCCTGAAAATGGCCAAAAGCGGTCGTTATGATGCAGTAATCTGCCTTGGGGCCGTCATCAGGGGTGCGACACCTCATTTTGATTTTGTAGCAAATGAGGCAGCCAAGGGAATTGCGCAGGCCTCGATGGAAACCGGGGTACCGCTCCTTTTCGGTGTGCTCACCACGGACACGATCGAGCAGGCCATTGAACGGGCCGGGTCCAAGGCCGGCAACAAGGGTTCCGAATGTGCATCAGCCGCTGTTGAGATGGTCAATCTACTGGAACAGTTGTAATCGTTCACAGGCACCCCATCTGCACGCGCCCAACGGAAGTGCCCTTGGGGTGCGATCAGTCTGGTTCACATAATAAGGTTTGCCTGCGAAGTTTATGCCCTTCAGGGTACACATATGGGGCGCCTGTGAACGATTACATATACGGGTTACTAACATTTCTTATGGGCGTCAGACGAAAGGCAAGAGAACTTGCGCTTCAAACGCTTTATCAGTATGAAGTGAATGATAAGCCGGTTGATAATGGTTTTTCACTTGTGTGTGAACATTTTGAGGTCGGGAAAAAAGCCGTGCCATATGCCGGGGAACTGGTGTCGGGTGTCACAAAGAAACTTTCCGAAATTGACTCCATAATCCAGACCCATGCCGTAAACTGGCGAATTTCCAGAATGTCAAGTATTGACCGTAATATTTTGCGAATAGCCACATACGAACTCTGTTTTGCCGGGAACGTTCCCGCAAGCGTTGCAATCAATGAGGCGATTGAAATCGCCAAACGATACGGTACTGAGGAATCCGGGGCATTTATCAACGGAATACTTGACGCACTGCGAAAATCGATAATCGGAAAAGATAATGCCCAAAGGACAAAAACAGGCTGAAACGCCTCCACTCTGGCAGGAAGCCATGTCCGTGTGCGGTATTTTTTTTGCCGCGTTTCTCCTTTTATGCCTTTCAAGTTTTTCACTTCATGATTCTTCCATAACCGCCTCGTTATCAGCCAACTGGGGCGGTCAGGTCGGCGGCTTCATCGCCGAGATCCTGATGAATTTCCTGGGGATAAGCTCATTCTGGCTGATTTTTCTCATTATTTGCCTTTCAATCCAATTTTTTTTCTCCACATCCGTTCTTAAAAAAATTCCATTTATATTCCTGGGTTGCACGGGAATCCTTATTTCAAGCTGTTGCCTGTTAATATCATTTGAAATACACACCATTGAATTTTTCGGGAGAATTTATCCCGCTGGAGGCTGGCTGGGAGAAAATCTCTTTGGATTATGCCGGAAATACTTTGGCGCGCCTGGATCCATTCTCCTCTTTGTTTCCCTTTTTGTAATTTCCCTTATGACCTCTATCAGGTTTTCACCCTATTTTTTCTTAAAAAAACTCCTCGGGATCTTTGATTGGACCAAGAATAAACTCCGCAGGGACAAAAAAAACAGGGACCTCAACGGCCTTACAAAATTGGCTGAAAAAATCAAAGGAAAGACTGAACATCCCATAATCTCGGAAATAAACTACGACTCAGCAGCGATTCCAAGTCTTAATGAACCTATTGTGATATCATCCCCTCCTGATGAAAAAAATAAGGCTGACTTCCAGCCCCTTCCGGTCAGCAAAGGAAAATACAGGCTGCCCGGCATAGACCTTTTGAACCGGTCTGAAAAAAGAAAGCTCCAGATTGACAAGGACCATTACTTTGCGGTAAGCAAACAGTTGGAAGCAAAGTTGATTGATTTCGGCGTTGGAGGAAAAGTAGTGGGCATCTCACCAGGGCCTGTAATCACAACCTACGAATTTTCGCCCGCGCCGGGCATCAAAATCAGCAAGATCGTCTCCCTGGCCAATGACCTGGCCATGGGATTGAAAACCGAAAGTGTCCGCATTGTGGGTACGGTCCCGGGCAAAGCCGCCCTTGGCCTTGAAATTCCAAACCCGAAAAGACAAATCGTCAGCACAAAAGACATAGTGGCCCATGAGAATTTTATAAAGTCCGTCTCCAAACTCACTCTTGCACTTGGAATGGACGTTGTAGGAAATCCGGTGATCGCTGATCTGGCCAAAATGCCTCACCTGCTTATTGCCGGCGCCACCGGATCCGGCAAAAGTGTTGCCGTAAACACCATCATCTGCAGCATACTGCTTAAGTCAACGCCGGATGATGTCCGGCTTTTGATGGTAGATCCTAAGCGCATTGAACTCTCTTCTTATGAGTCAATCCCGCATCTCCTGCATCCCGTGGTGGTAGATCCCAAAATGGCAAGCCGCGCCCTTCAGTGGGCCGTCAAGGAGATGGAGAGGCGTTATAAGCTCATGGAAGAGGCGCGGGTAAAAAATATTTCCGGTTATAACGCAGTATCCGAGGAAAAAATACCGCTTATCGTAATAATTATTGATGAACTTGCGGATCTTATGATGGTCTCTTCCAAGGAAGTTGAAGACTCTCTTGCCAGGCTGGCCCAGATGGCCAGAGCCGCTGGAATGCACCTGATAGTGGCTACACAAAGGCCGTCGGTAGATGTGCTTACCGGCCTGATCAAGGCCAATTTCCCCACAAGAATCTCCTTTAAGGTCGCATCCAAAATCGACTCCAAGACCATTCTGGACGGGTCTGGAGCAGAGCAGTTACTGGGCGCTGGAGATATGCTGTTCCTTGCTCCGGGCACGGCCAGACTCCAGAGAATCCATGGCGCCTACATTGTAGAAGAAGAAATCTTGAGAATCGTGGATTTCCTGAAAAAACAGGGCGACGTAACATACGATGAATCAGTGATGCAGATTGCGGCTGAACCGGAGGATGGTGATGGGCCGGGCGGGATCGAGGATTACGATGAAAAATATGACGAGGCCGTATCCCTGGTCTGCGAAACAGGCCACGCATCGATCTCCATGGTGCAGCGACGCCTGCGAGTTGGATATAACCGAGCGGCGCGAATGATTGAGATCATGGAAAAGGAAGGAGTAGTCGGCCCTTCAGACGGTTCCAAACCACGCGAAATTCTTGCCAGAAAAAATTACTGAGGGATGGTACCATGAGGCTTCTCGACAAACCTGTTGATTTAAGCAAGGTTCATACAATTGTTTATCACTTGCCGGACGGCGATGCCTTTGCCGTTCACATAGAACATATCGATTATTTATTTGAACTCGGATTTGGGGAAGTCTGCGACACATCCGAGATTGACGGAGTAGTCCATTTTTTCCCACGCGGGAATGCGTAAAAAAAACAGCATAATAAATATGCTGTTCCCCTCCCCTCGTTTTGCAACCTGCAATTTTTATTCACCTGTGTTCTCGCCCCTGCCGTTATTTCTTCTAAAAATAATTTGACATCACATAAATAAATATGCCAGAATAAAATATCGCGTTCTTTGCAATCAGGAATTGCTTGTTAAAGTGAGTGTTGTTTAGAAAAAGAATTATACGTTTGCTTTACCATTGTTGTATATGCATAGATTGCTATTGCTGGTCGGAGGGAGTCAAAAAAATCGTAATTCGTAATTATAAGGGTGTCATGAAAACCGAAAACATACAAACAGAAAGAAGGGAATACAAGCGTTTCAAAATCAAAGAAAACGTATTTGCTGCGGATTCCGACAGGATGGGTCAGATAATTGATTTGAGCATGGGAGGGTTCTCTTTCCGTTACCCTGAATTGCAAAAACAACCTGTCGAATCTCAAGAAATAGACATCTTCGTGAAAAACAATAGTTTTTTCCTTCAAAATCTTCCGATCACGGTTGTAAGCGATCACAAAGTAGTCGATGATATTGATTATCCCATGCCCTTACTGAGACGACGCGGCGTCAAGTTCCAGGAATTGACCTCGGAACAGAAATTCCAATTAGAGTACTTACTCTGGACACACCACAAATAGCCGGGCAAGGGCTGTGTATTTCCGGTGGGCCTGTAATTAGTGCCTGAACGAAAAGTGCCTATTCAGCTCAAACTGTATTGATATTTTTGCAATAGAGAGAACATTTACCTTGAAGTTATTTAAAAACGACTTCTGTTATGCGTAATAAATAAATTTTTTA
>JAYEGR010000120.1:0-9910 GCA_034659175.1 Thermodesulfobacteriota bacterium
GTCGGTTTGATATTCACGAAACCGCAAGCGTAGCAGGGCTACGGTGAGGATTTCGGGAATGCCAAACCGACTAAAGGTGTGATACAGTTCGGAAACGGAAAAGCCAAGTTATTTCTTTCCAGACCCTTAGTGCGTTTTAGGCCTATCCGGGAATTACTGTTGAAGGTGTTTCTACCAAAGTGATTCTACCACTAAAGCTATACTCCTGGTGCGCAATGCAGTTATGCAAGGCCTCTCGAATGACCCAGCGGTCATATTGCGAAATCTCCACAGGGAAAAGAATGCTGCTTGGCATGTGGCGGTAAGTCAGGTGTCGGATTTTGGCGTAAACCGAATCCACATTAACAAGAAAGGGCGGCCCGAAGTGTTCGTAATCTTTCTCCCGGTTCTGCTCGCCCTTTAGAACCCAGGATATTTTCGCCACCGCCGGTGATAATAGCGATGCTGACTCTGGTTTACCAAGCAACAGGATGGCGGTGTTGGTGATTTGCCCCTGAATGGTTAGTTTGGTCTTGTTAAGAAATCTAAGGCGGGTGATACCCGCAACCCAAATTTTTAAAAATTGCTTTGTCCAGTAAATCCGTGTCACCTCGCTTTCAGCTTATGTCAGCGGGGTGCGCCAAAAAATTTCTTGTTTTTTTTGACAGGGTTTCAGGAGTAAGGTACTAATGTCATCCCAAAGATGGCAATGAACAGTTGGCAGGGTTGCTAAATAGGGGGCACCTCTGAACGGTTACGCCAAAGCTGCTGACTGATCATATCCACCACGTTGACAATCTAAACAGATTTCATCTGTTTATGACCAGCTATTTCATTTTATTTTCTTTACTGTTAAAAAATAATTATAAGAGAGGATTTGTCTTTTTTCCAATGCCGGTAAGGACTAAGGGCTCGCTCGAAAATAACTTCACATTTTCATGCGCCGATCCATCCCGCATGGCTGCGTTGCTCGTCGGTTAAATAGCCTTGCTATTCGCCCTCCTCGTGCCTTGCCCTGCGGGCGCCTCAACACCTGAAAATGTAAATTTATTTTTGAGCGAACCCTGAGATAAACAAAATACAGTTTTGTTAAATGGGTCAATTAATGGGGGTTTGGTTTTATCTCCGGCCACTTGGAGCCGTAGCCGTCGGTCAGAGTGCGAGCACAGCGAGTTCCCTTACAATAACTGAGATGGCCGAAATTAAAACCAACCCCCACTTTTTTTAATTTTTCGAGCTGATATCAAACGAAATTTCCTGCCTTCTTTTCTGCCAGTCATCATCCATAAGCATCCAGAATCCAAAATTTTTATACTTATAGACTTCGGGGGACACAGTGGGGTCATACTCTTTCATAATCTCGGTAGCATAAAGCAGTTGGCCCAGATAAAGGCCTTCCGCAATCTGAACTATTTCATCGATACAAAAATTATCCGGCGGAAAAGTGTGCAGCACGGGCCATCTATAGTTAAATTGATAAACAGTTCGGTCATTATTTTCAGGATTGACCGATTTTCCAGGTTTTCCAATAAAGAAAAAGCCTTTTGCATTGAAGTCATGGGATCGAATCTCCTCATCGGAAGCATCTGTTATTTCAATCCCCAGTGTTTTCATTAACTCCACGGACACTCGTTTTTTTATGGATCGTGTACTGTATGTGTTAGACCCCCAAACAGCAGGTGTTTCGCCTTTTTCAAAATTGTCGGTAACAGTCTTTAGTTTTGCAAGACTGATTTTTTCAAAGGTCTTCCCGGTCCACGGAGAGAATATCCTTGCCAAAGGCCACTTCAAATTAAGGGTGTTCACATCAAATGTCCTTAACATGGCTTCATTTCTAAAGGCAATCACCGCACCATGACGATAGCTGCTCATGGTTTCCGGAGTAATGCCGCAATCAAAAATCTTTTGCAATTTTTCAAAATAAGGCGAATTGATATCAGGATTTTTAGTAATTTCGTCAGAGTAAAACTTCATTAGATCCAATATGGTTGCTCTTCCTTGCATATCATTGTAAATCTCTTCAAGAGGGGCATACTCTTCACCGCACCTGTCCAGCAAGGTGAACCTGGTAAATTTTTCCGGTATCTTACTTTCAACAGGTGTTGGGGTTTGTTTTTGGATCGAACAACTACAAACACACATTGCCGTAATCAGAACAGACGAGATAATACACAATAAACGCTTCATGTCAGCCTCCTTCTTTTATATGGGTGAATGTTTACTGAAAAAACGTAAATATTCGGCAACACTCCACAGGAAGGCGATCAGGCTGCCCAGCATACCAAAGTATAGCTGATCAGCCTGCTCACCTCCCTGTGAAGCGCCCCGCAGGAAGTGCCCTTGGGGTGCGCTGCCAAACATTTACAATTTGGTTGTTCTATCTATTTTCCGGCATCAAGCCGAATGTTTACTGAAAAAACAGTCTTTCTCTTTCCTTGCTCCACTCATCATCCATCAGCAAAAAATATCCAAAATTTTCATATCTATATTCAGATGGGTTCAGCTCTGGGTCATAGGCTTCCAGCAGATGTTGGGTAGCATAAAACAATTGGCCTAGGTAAAGACCATCCGCGATCAGGACAATTTCATCAATCAGGTATTTATTAGGCGGCAGGTTCTCCAATTTCCTCCACCGATAATTTAGTTGGAAAACCTCTTTGCCGGGATTCCCTGGATCCACGGATTTAGCCTTACGTGCAATAAACAATCCCCCTTTCTTATCATAGCCGTATTTCTGTTTTTCTTCCTCCGGCGAATCCTTCAAGTTCATCCAAAAGGTCAATGCCGCAACACCGGCAACATTTAAGAAGGATTCCTTATACTCCTTAAAACAGTTTATCCCCAGAAAAGTGGGTACATTCCCATTTTCAAACCCATCCGTATAAAAACCGAGTTGCCCGGGCGCCGCTGAATCAAATATCTTTCCGTCCCAGGGTGAAACGCCCGCTACCGTGGAAGTCCAGAGTTGATTCAATAAGTCACCATGGGGATGGTTGCCTTTTTTAAGGACAAGAGTAATACCATAAAAGTGTCCTTTAACGCGTGATCCGATTTGACCACAAGCAAAGAGTTTTTCCAATTTTTTTAAACAAGGGGAATCAGGGCCTGCATCAATTTCCAGTTCCTTGAGATAAAAGTTCATTAGATCAAGGATGGACGTCTTGCCTTGCATATCCCTTTTAATGTCAGAAAGTACGGGGTCATCATCACACCCGACCTCAAGTCTAAACTCACTAAACTTGCCAGGCAGCGTCAACTCATCTTTTGCCTTTTCCGGCACAGGCTGAGTACATCCGGAAATGGACATCAAGCCTGCCAACACGACAAAAAAACAGAAATATCGTATCTTCATCACGCTAAACCTCCCTTTAATTTTCCTTTACCTTTCTTGTTTTTTCATTTGATTCTTCCGCTTCCGTTGTTACGCTCATTGCTTCATTCGCAAAAGAGGCGGGTATAAGTATCTTCACGAAAATATTTTCTAAGGTACTAAAGCTCGCCTAAAACAGGATTGTACCCCCTTGTTTCCTTGCTTGTGCTTTAGAATAACTGACACGGTGAACCTCATTTTTTGCTTCATTAATAAGTACTATTTCACCACCTTTGTTAGAAAGTTGTACATTTTCTCCAGTAAGCCGGATCGTAAAAAATTCACCAGCTTTTAATATAGTATTACCAATTACATGAACTTTGCCGTTTTTGTCCAGAACACTCCAGTTTTCAAGTTTTACATCGATCGGATCAACATTGACCAGCGTTATTTTTTCAAACCCAACATCATGGCCCCCCGGATTAACCATTGCGGCTACAATCCGTACCGATCTTGAGGTGTCTTCTGAATTAAGAAGATTATCTACAGGTGGGAGAACGATGCCTTCCCGGCCTCCATTGCGGTCACTCCCATCACTAAGATCAGCTGCACCGAGAAACATTGGGTAAAAAGTGCGTATGTGCTGACCGTTCGGTGAGTGAAACAGCTTCATGTCATAGCGGGCCCCTTCAATCACGGCAATACGAGGTGCACGAATTCCTTTATGCGCACGAATAGTGCCTAATGCAATCAGCCCTTCCACGCTACAACCGACGAAAAATCCCCCAATTTTTTTAAACAAAGGGCGCATAGCCATTTTTTCGTAGTCAGGGGCATTCCAACGATAGGATATTGTTACACTTTCTGGAAATTGAGACTGCCCGGCTTTCTGTTTGGAGCCGTGATAAGTAATGCGGTCATCCGTAAGACCGGAAAAGACTGGGATGCCATCATCCACTTTTTTTGCAAAACCATCATCAAGGTAGTATTTCCACCAAAAGTGGTAACCTTGAACTTTTGACTTTTCCTGTTCTCCGACAATAATATGCTCAAAACCAGAAAGCTCGGGGTCGCCTCCTGATGAAAAACGCCGAAACCACATTTCAATGATGGTATTATGCCAACGTTCCCGTGTGATGGTAGAGCCGCTCTCACGTTCAATATAAGTTCGTGCAACATCCATCGGTTCTGTTTCAAGAATTGCCGCTACAAAGTCATGAACTTCCCGACGCTCTTCCGGCGTGTCGAATTCCGGCATCGGTTCAGCCAGCGTGAAATTATTAAATAATTTTCGACACAGTTCATAAGTATGCATCTTGTGTTCAGGGATGTGTACATCCGTCAGCACTCGCAGTTCTATGTCGGAATTTTGGTTAAGTGTGGAATTCACTTTCACATAGCCTTTTTCCTGTGAACCATTCTCAGTGTCTAGGATTGCATCAACACCATTTTGATTCTGATCGGCATTCCATATTTCTTGATAGATTCCTGCCATGTTATTTCTCCTAAGGCGGGTGATACCCGCAACCCAAATTTTTAAAAATTGCTTTGTCCAGTAAATCCGTGTCACCTCGCTTTCAGCTTATGTCAGCGGGGTGCGCCAAAAAATTTCTTGTTTTTTTTGACAGGGTTTCAGGAGTAAGGTACTAACCCGGATAAACCGGAATTCTTTAAAGGCCCTGTACTTTTTTCAGTGGAGCACAAATCTCACTTTTTTTATATGGGCATAGAGCCCGTTATCGGCTATATAAATCCTGCTTAATTCTCAGCGCTTCGCCCTCTCCTTTCTTGAATATTTACAGCAAATCAGTTATCCATTGATAAAAGTAAAATTAACTTTTGGAGGACTCGCTGTGAACAATATGTTTTTACAACAATTCTCAAACAACATCAAATTCAATTACACCTCCTTTAAAAAATTCCAGTTTATCTGGGTTAGGGTATCGCCCGGATTGCTGCAAAAATGCACGGCACAACGACTAAGTTGTTGAAATAAATACCGAAAAACGAATTTATCTAAAGATAAACCGGCTCGCGAAATATATGTGTGATGGTGATCTTCAAAAAAATTTAAGGCAACGACTTTAATAAGCTACAAGGATATGATAAATTGAAAAGGTCCTTAGGATTCGCTCAAAAATAAATTTACATTTTCAGGTGTTGAGGCGCCCGCATGGCAAGGCGCGAGAAGGGCGAATAGCAGGGCTATTTAACCGACGAGCAACGCAGCCATGCGGGATGGATCGACGCATGAAAATGTGAAATTATTTTTGAGCGAGCCCTTAGCGTGCATTTTCGCAGCAACCTGGGCAGTACCCTTCATTGGAGCGCAAGCCATTGGTTATTGATGAAGAGTTCCTGTGGTTTGCAGGCTTTTACACAGAGCGAACCTGACAGGAACAGTGTCATTCGCTCGCCTAATGACGGATCGCGGCTGCCTTGCCGACAACACATAGAGATCGGGTGGCCGAGGAGGCCGGGCAGTTACGCGCTGCAGACCTTCTCCGG
Source organism: Thermodesulfobacteriota bacterium (assembly GCA_034659175.1). GTDB lineage: Bacteria > Desulfobacterota > Desulfobulbia > Desulfobulbales > DAOVYS01 > DAOVYS01. The sequence goes on from JAYEGR010000120.1 coordinate 5,798, forward strand.
ACACATTGACCGGTTTCTCAGCCACGGCATCGCACAGCTAGTCTGCTAGACTTCGGATTTTGTACACGTTAACCGCCGTCTGTCGAGCTAGGATCCGGTCAATGTAGCAAAGCCGAGTCTTCGAGACGGCCCGCCTCACGGCGGACAACCGTCCTGCTTGTGACGGCGCAAGCTGGAAGCTTACGCTACTTTCGATTGCCCTTTGCTGAGCTGGAGTTGGTCGCCCGACAATGAGCCAACGCTTACCGGATCTTCCAGGCAGAAAGCTATTTTGGGCCTGTAATGTGGTGGAAGGACTACGCAGGCCGTTAAACACAAAAATAAGCCGTTCGGATGGCCACGATAGCCTGGAGGTTGTGTGAATCTCAAGTGAGGCTGGCGCGGCTGAAGCTTACGCCGTGCGGCCAAGGGTGCCAAAGGGACTACCATGTCATTTTTCGATGCACTAAAAGCGGACGAACTGGCGAGTACTGTGCAGTACATGGACCCAGTCAGTTTCGAGGCTGGAGCGCTGATTCTAGCCGAAGGGGAACCCGGTAACGAGTGCTACCTGATCGACGACGGCCGCGTGCGGCTGGAGGTCCATTCGAACGAACTCGATAGCGACGCCGTGCTCGACCACCTCGAACCGGGCCAGGTCCTGGGTGAGTTCTGCCTGTTCGATCGCGGTGTACGGTCCGCCAGTGCCTATGCCGACACCGCTGTAACCACGCGCCGGCTGACCCGAGCAAGCTTCGATACGCTGTGCGACGAAAAGCCGCGCCTCGGGATGACACTCCTGACCCACATGGCCGGGGACTTCACTCACAAGCTGCGGCAGATGAACCTCAAGCTCAAACACTTCATCTTTCGCGGCAAGACCCCGGCTTGGCTCAACGATATGGTTGCCCGCGCGCGCACGGCCCAGGTAGAGTTCGCCGACTGGCCGGAAGACCAGGTCGATGCCATCATCAAGGACATAGCCGAGGCCGTCCTGGCCCGAACCGAGGAACTGGCCGCCGCGGCAGTCAAGGAGACTGGGCTCGGCGTGTTCGAGCACAAAGTTCAGAAGATCACCCTGGCGTGCCAACTGACTCGCGACGACCTTGTCGGCCGCACTGCGCACGGCGTCCTCGACCCGGCAACGCAACATCTGGTAACCGAGATCGCTTGTCCGGTCGGCGTCGTCCTGGGCCTCATCCCGTTGACCAACCCCGTCCCGACGATGGTCTTCAAGTCGCTGATCTGCCTCAAGTCGCGGAACGCGTTGATCGTCAGTTGCCACCGCAATGCGCTGGGGGTGGGCAATCAGGTGGGCGAGCTCATCCAGGGCGTCCTTGCCGGGTACGGTGCCAACCCGGATCTGGTGCAGTGGGTGAAGGAACGCGGCAGCCGCGCTACCACCGCGGCGTTGATGGCGCATCCCGGCGTGGCGATGATCCTCGCTACCGGGGGTCCAAGCATGGTCAAGGCGGCCTACAGCTCGGGCACTCCGGCGATCGGTGTCGGTGCCGGCAACGCGCCGGTCTGGGTATGCCCAGACGCCGATCCGGCCGCAGTCGCCCGCATGGTGATCGCAAGTAAAAGTTTCGACAACGGCGTGATCTGTGGATCCGACAACAACCTCCTGGTCGATGCGGCGGTCCGTCGAGCGTTTGTCGAGCAGCTCGAAGCCAACGGCGCGGCGGTGCTGACCGGTTACGAGATTGACCGGTTCACAGAGAGCGTGTTTGACGAGACCGATCACCTCCGCCGTGAGCTGATCGGTCAGTCTGCGGTCGAGATCCTTCGCCAGGCCGGCTTGTCGAGAGGGGAAGACGTCAAGCTGATCATCGTGCCGGTCGAGAACGACAAGGTCGACGGCCTGTGGGGGCTGGAGAAGCTGGCTCCGATCATATCGCTGTTCACCACCTCGGGGGTGGAAGACGCCCTGGCGTTGTGCCGGCGGATCCTGACCAACATGGGCTCAGGACACACCGCCATCATCCACACCAACGACCGCGAGCTGGCGCTGCGGTTTGCCCATGAGATGCGGGCCAGCCGGGTCCTCCAGAACTGCGGCGGCGCGACCGGCTGTATCGGGATCGGCAACGGCTTACGCCACTCGTGGACCCTGGGCTGCGGGAGCTGGGGCGGCACCTCGACCACCGACAACGTCGGCTACCAGAATCTGCTCAACATCAAACGGCTGGCGGTCGGCACCTGACCGACCATCAAGACCCGACCCCCGCAGGCCGGCACCGGCGAGGGTCGGTTGGGCCGGGCTTTCGTATAACGAACTCACCCTTAAAAACGTGTGCCGTGCCCGGCACACAACAATGCTAACTCAGCCGACGCAAAAGAAGCAGAAGTGGCCGCTATGATAAGAGCCAATCTATGAAAGCAAAGGCACCCCCATCGGCCCTTATGACATTCTTATTGCGGGTACTGCATTAAGCACCAATGCAACGCTGGTTACCCATAACACAAAAAAATTTAAAAAAGTCAATGGCCTTAACATTGAAGATTGGTATTAGCCCGGATAAAAGACATTTTTTTTGAAAAAAAATAATCTCAAATATTGAAAAATCACAACAGAGGGTAACAGTGTCCACCTTACAAAAAAGAACGAGAAAATCGGTAGTTGTTAGCTAAAAAAACATATAATGTGTAAAAGGGGTCACATAAATGATCCACTTTTATGACCCCTTTTCTGCTCACCAATCAAACCACGGGCTTTCCCAACGGTGTAGATCAGTTCCATGAACCCCTTTGGCAGAGGGACATCCCTCTCCTCAATCAGTATTCCATACTCTTTCGCTTTCACCAGGATTTCTTCGTTATTATACTCTATCTCCTCCTGGTGATTGCAGAGAAAATGTATGCGCAGAGCATCCGTGAGTAAAACACATAAATCTTTAAATTCATGGGCGACATTTTCCAGTTCCTGCCTGATACGTTCACTGTTTTCGTGGGTAAAGGATTTAAATTTCTCTTCATGATTAGGAGTTCCAAAAAGTTCATTCATCATGGCTCCAGCCAACATTCCGTAATAGGCAGGCTCCTTTTCCTTGAATTTGCCCTGGAGATAATTTTTCAAATCCTTAAAAAAAATCATCTTCACCATATCAACACCCTCTCGAAGTATGGGAATAAATTTTCTATCAATTTTACTGGTCATTGGACTCCTTATTGGTGGCAGAAAGGATTCAAAAAATTGTCCTTTTCACAACTATTTAAATACTGCCAATTAAGATTTTCGTATTTCAATTCAGGTGACGGAAGGAAGAGAGAAAGATGTAAATGGGGCAAAATCCCTCTTTTATATGAAGAGCTTGTAATTTTATCGTAAAGTTCCGGATCAATAGTTATACGATGCCTTCTTGTTGCCCGTATTTTAAATTCAGCCTCTTCAGTTTGATCCCAATAATCGGCCAAGCTATGATTATCCCAGAATTCACCGATCTCTTCCAATGTACTTGCTTTTGAAATACTGGTTTTCTTATTATTTTCTTCCATATCAAGATGTGATACCAAAGCTTTTCTTTGAACTGAAAATAATATCATTCACTTCCGGATTTAGAGAAAGCGTGGTCGCAAACTTTTCCTTCAGTATCGAAATCGACGACCAGAATTTCAGAATAGGTGACGGTTCCAAATCCTCTGGCCTTCGCATATTCAAACGTCCATCGTTCTATGCATCCGCTGGGGTGTCCTTTAAGGTCTGTTTTTATTGTGTAAGGCTCACCAAACCATTCGCGAATTTGGGCTTTGTTCTGAACCCCATTTGTAATATCATCTATATGAGTTCTATTGATCTTTTGTCCTGCAGATGCATAGGCAGTTATGATTAGTACCTTACTCCTGAAACCCTGTCAAAAAAAACAAGAAATTTTTTGGCGCACCCCGCTGACATAAGCTGAAAGCGAGGTGACACGGATTTACTGGACAAAGCAATTTTTAAAAATTTGGGTTGCGGGTATCACCCGCCTTAGATTTTTAAACATATGAAGCTCCTTTAATGTAATTGGTCGAGTAGACGGATTTCTACTGGTAAGGATTCTGGTAGTTGCAATGATTCTTTCCATTGTACGCCTCGCTGCACGCAGCTACTGTGTGATCACTGTTCATCTCGCAGCCCCCTCACCAGTTGTC
>JAYEGR010000121.1:0-7999 GCA_034659175.1 Thermodesulfobacteriota bacterium
GGGCAACAGCTCTTCCGCGATTCCCGGACCGTTGTCGATAATCTCCACAACCGCCTGTCTGGTGTCATCATCCCTGGCTGTCCTTATCCGCACAACAGTCCCATCTCCACGCGCCTCAAAAGCATTGAGCAGCAGGTTTTCCAGGATGGAGAAAAGAAGATCCGGATCGGTATTTACCTGCATTTCATCCTTACATTCAATATTGATTTCCATTAAAGGCAGCTTTGTCTTCAGCCGACGGCGGCAATCCTGCAGAAACCGGCCAAGTTCAAGATTCTGCCGCACCGGCGTGATCTCATCTTTCAATGTTTGCAAGCGCTGCTCAACCCGGCCCATTCTTCTTAAAGCGTCGCCCACCAATTCCAGCATATCCTGCTGGAACTCAGGTTCATGGATATGCTCAGGGGCGTTTTCCAGGAGCAGGGAGAGCATGGTGGCCGCATTTTTGATGTCGTGGAGGACAAAGGCCGATAAACGGTTCCAAGCCCGCCGCTCCCTGGTATGAGCCAGTTTCTCGGCCATGCGCACGGCCAGCAGGGCCGAGGCCGTCTGACTGCCAAGGACGGTGAGCAGGTCAAAATCATCATAGCCGTATTGTCCGCCGGTAAATTCCGGTCCAAGACCAATCAGCCCGGCAAGCTGATTGCCGATAGAGATGGGAGCAATGAATATCAGGTTCAGGGAGGTCAGGAATGCCTTTTTGTTTTTTGCTACCTTTTGCCATGCCGGGTCCGGTTCTTTCTCTTTAACATGAAAATGGGAATGGGTTTGGATAAATCGCACCAGAGGATCATTTGAACCAATACCATTTTTACTGCTCCGGGTATCGGGGTTTTCAGGGGAAGAAACCAGCCTGTAGCCCTGGGATGAATCCCCAAGCCAGATAAAAATCTCCGTGGTATAAAGACTTTCAGCGAGTACCCGGCGCAGGGCTTTAACCACATCGGCCTCGGTCAGGGCCCCATGGAGGTGCTCGGAAAGGGCCAGCCACTCATCCCGGTATTCGTATTTGTTGATATAAAAATGAGTGCTGATAAAAAAGTGGACCCGGCGGCGTATTTTTCCGGAAAAGGCAAAGATTCCGACGGCAACAAACCCCAGAATCAGAAACAGCCACGTCAGGACAAAGGACATCTGCAGCCCGAAGGTGCGCATGATCAGGGAGACTATCCCGAAACCTAAAAGATAGGCTGCAAGAAGGGACGGAACAATAAAGGAATAGACCACCTTTCGGGAAACAAAGATCTTGCGGTTCAGCAGCCGGTGACGGAGCGCTGCATAGGACATCAAAGTCCAGCCGACAAGCAAAAGTGCGGCCAGGAGCAGAAGATGCCTGGGGACAACGGCCAGGTATGTGAGCCGACAGGAGGCGCTCCAGGCCAAGGCTCCGCAGACCAGGCAGCCGCCGACCACCAGGAACTTGTACTCCCAACGCCGCTCGGCATTGAGGGCGCGCCAGAATTGCTCCAGGCGCCAGGCGGCATAGAGAACCGTCATCAGGATAAAGACAGCCGAAAAATAGACAGGGCTGCAAATGTGGAAAGCCAGGATTGCATCGGATATTTCGGGCACAGAGCGGTAGACCAGGAAGTAACCGGCCGTTGCCGTCACCACTGCCCCGACAATAATTTCAATCAAGAAATTGCGTAGGGATTCACGCACGGTTGCGACCATTGCACCGCGCAATCGCAGGGACATGGAGAGCCATATAAGGGCAAAGACGATTTCGGAAAAAAGCGTTAACTGAATCGTCCGGGCCTCCAGATGATATGCAAGATAGAGATATTCTCCGGCAAGCAGAGGCAGGCCCAGCAGAATCTGAATCAGCGAGAGGGAAAAGCTCCTCTCACCACTGGCCAGGCGAATGCCAAAAAGCCCTGAGAGTAAAAGCAATAAATTCAGTGTATAGAAAAAGGGTATCAACATAATATGAAATACCGTCCGGCAACCTTAGATTTTACTGTACTCAAATCAGTGAAATTACATTTTGATTTTTTTATAAAAATTTTCGCAATCGGTAAATGCTTTTATTAAGTATTGATAATTGACACACGAAACAATATGCTTTTTATGTGACTTTTTGCGTTTAAATTTTTAAACTCGACAGTCGCGAGTTATAATGTCATTCCCGCCTTCATGGGAATGAGATGAGCCATTACACAGGATCAATAATTTCAACAAGTTAGAAAAATTTTCGACTAACCAGTTCGAAAAGAGCATTCAATTACTCAATCATTTGCCCCAAAAAAATCATGCCATGAAAAAAAATAAAGACGCGGATCAGGATCTCCTGAACCTGGAAAAAATTTCCGAAATAGCCAGGAATGCGCTCAAGCGCCTTATCTCCCGAAACAAACCCGCTATTCCGCCCTATTATGAAAAGGCCTTTTACAATGTAGCCGTGGAGATGGATGAAAACAAATTGATCTCCGATTTAATGGCCTCCGTTTCGACCGGTCAGGCAACCACTCTCATGGTTGAGGGAGTCTCCAGCATAATTACCAATCTAAACAGTGACATCCGCCAATACCAGGAGGGCATTGACCAACATGGCGACCAATTGAAGGACAGGCATGAAGATATCCAAAAGTTGCTTGAGCCGGTAATATGGAAACTTGTAGAAAAAAATTTTATTGAGCTGCACATCGCCAACGATAAAATAAAAAAGCGACTGGTAAAAGCAGAGAATCGGCTAAAGAGTCAGAAAATGCAAGTCGGCAAATTACAGCGCAAAGTAAGAAGCGATCACTTAACCGGGGCCATGAACCGACTGGCCATGGAAGATGACCTTTCCAACGAATTTTCCAGGTGCAAACGCTACGACAGAATGTTCGGCATCATCATGATCGACATCGACCACTTCAAAAGGATCAACGACACCCACGGACACGCGATAGGCGATGAGGCGATCAAGGCTTTTGCCCTGACGCTACGAAAATGTCTGCGCGAAGTTGACATTGTTTATCGCTATGGAGGAGAAGAGTTTCTTGTCCTGTTGCCGGAAACGGGCGGCAAAGGCTCCATCATCACGGCGGAAAGGCTGTGTAAAATGATTGACTCCCAAATCTTTAGATATAAAGGCAATCACTCCATTCAGCTACGCCTCACCGCCAGCTTAGGCGTATCGATCTTCAACAAAGAAGACTCAGACTATCTTGATATCATAAAACGGGCCGACCAGGCCCTCTATAGGGCAAAAAATAACGGCCGCAATCGGGTTGAAAATAATATTGACAATCAATAAATCACAAATTGGTTTTTTTAAATGAACATGGATAGGAATTTTTCGATATTTATGATGCGAATATTCGTGCCTGGAACGATCCTGTCTGTGTCGGCAGTCGTGACCTGAAAAGCCATAGCTTCCGGAAACAGAGTGGAAAATTTCTTCAAGGATTTGGACATGGTTGTACTTTGTGATTTACATTCAACCAGCATCCACGGCTGTCTCTCCCGCACAATGCAGAAATCCACTTCCTCCTTTTCCTTGGTTCGGATATAGTGCAGATCAAAAAAATCATAGGCAAGATCAGTCCAGAAGTGACATGCTTTTTGAAGATGGACTGCGACGATATTTTCCAGTTGCGCGCCTTTGTCTTTGACAGGAATCCAATCAAAGAGATAAAATTTGGCTTCCTTGGTCAACGAACGGGCAATATCTCTTGAGTAGGGCGGAACCCGAAAGCATATATATAAATTTTGCAGAACATATATCCATTCCCGCACGGTTGCGTAAGCAACCTGCAAATCTTCCCGCAGGCTATTTATCGACAAAGGGTTTCCCACTTTGGCAGGAAGGAGTTCGATGAGAAGTTTTATCAACTCAATATTCCGAATATTCTTGAAATCCCTGATATCTTCACGCACAAGCTGCTCAAGGCGCAGCCGGGACCAGCGGCGGGCTTTCCTTCCCGAGCCGCCAAGCAGCGGCTCAGGAAACCCTGAACAGGCGATAAGGTCGTCAAGGGGGTAGTTGATCCGACAAGGTTTAAGATGGTCGGGATCAGCCTGTAAATCCGGTCGTTCCGCAATAGAAAAGGGATGCAACCTATAGGGAATATATCTCCCCAGCAAACTGTCACCGCCTTTTTTGTAAAGATCAAGTCGGGCGCTGCCGGTGACAAGAATTGGAACCTGCCCGCCAACCTGATCATACAATCCTTTCAGGCTGTTTTTCCAATGAGGATATTTGTGCAACTCATCAAAAACAACAGGCCCGGAACCTATTGTTTCTATCGCATTTAAGGGGGAACGTATCCAGGCACGTTTAAACTCGTTGACATCCCAATTGAAATAATTGCCGGATGAGACAAGACACTGCTTGGACATATGGGTTTTTCCCACTTGCCGAGGCCCTGAAATGAAAGCCATTTTGCCATCAGCCAAGGCATCCTCAAGAAGGCAATTCTGCATATATCGTTGCACTTCCATAATCATGACTTTTTATCATATAACTGATAAAAAGTCATGACTTTTTATCAGTTATATGAGTAATTATAGATTTTAGTAAATGAATTGATACTTGCAAAGATGACAAAAATAGCCCGGTAGGGTTGCATTCCATGCACCATTGACTGGTCTAAAAAAAGGCAGAGCCTTAAGGCAGGCATTCCCAGGCGGAGCCCGGGAACGAGGGCAAAAACAGTGGCCAGCCGGTTGGCGAATTTTTACACAAAAGCCGCTGAATCTCAAACAGGCTGGAGAATGAAATTATTCTTCCGGTTTGACAAGGGGCGATTCCTTTTCAAGGGCTCTGATTCTACGAATCTGATCCTGAATAATTTCTGCCAGTCTCTGATTTTTTATCGGCTTGGTTAAAAAGGCATCCATTCCGACCGAGTAACACCCTTCTTCATCTTCTTTCCTGGCATGGGCGGTCAACCCGACAATCGGAACCGGCGTTTTTCTGTGGTAAAGGCTTTCGTACTGATCCCGCATCTCAGGCGATGACTCAATTTCCCTGATTTTGATCGTGGCCTCCCTTCCATCCATGTTGGGCATCTGAATATCCATCAGGATCAGATCCCATTTGCCTGTCTTCAACTTTTCCAAGGCCACCATGCCATCTCCAGCCACCCCCACTTCGTGACCCTGCTTTTGCACAAATATGCCGGTCAGTCTCTGGTTGACCTTGTTATCCTCTACCAGCAGCACCCTGATTTTCCTGTCACCCTCCATGTCAACATGCGATTCCGCCGGGTCTTTGGTCGTCTTTTCAGTTTGTTCCTGCGCTGATTTTGTCATGGGAATGGTAAAGCTGAAGGCGCTGCCTTTACCGGTAACGCTGGTAAGAGTCATTTTCCCTTTCATCAGCTTAACCAGTTCATTGCTTATTGCCAACCCAAGGCCTGTGCCGCCGAATTTTCTGGTGGTGGAGCCGTCGGCTTGCGTGAATTTTTCAAAAACAGCATCCTGTCTCTCCTCAGGAATCCCTATACCCGTATCAGACACGGAAAACCGAACATCAACCGCATCTTCGGTCTGTTTAGTCAGGTCGGCCCGGATATCCACACACCCTTGGTTGGTGAACTTCATGGCATTCCCGGTGAGGTTCACCATTATCTGCCGAATTCGATTAGCATCGCCCTTCAAAACCCCAGGCAGCCTGGAGTCCACGAAATGCGACAGGCAAAGATCCTTTCCCTTGGCAGCCATTTTAAACATGTCGTCAACATTTTTTATAAGTTCCGCGATACTGAAGGAATCATTTTCCAATTCAAATTTCCCTGACTCGATTTTAGCCAGATCAAGGACGTCGTTAATCAACACAAGGAGACCTGCCGCCGACTTAGAGATTGTCTTACAGTACTCAGACTGAATTTCATTGAGGTCGGTTTCAGCAAGAATATCTGAAAACCCTATCACCGCGTTCATCGGGGTACGGAGTTCATGGCTCATATTGGCCAGAAATTCACTTTTTAACCGGCTGGCCTCCTCAAGCTGCCTGTTTTTTTCTCTAAGCTCGGAAGTCTGCCTGTCAATCTCAATCTCAAGCGTTTTGGCATACTCCTTTTCCTTACTCTGAATCAGGAGATACTGCTGATGATTGTCAGCCAGCAGCTTTCTGAACTGCTCATTCCGCACCTCGGACTGACGGATAAGCTGTTCATTTTCGAGTTTAACCACTCTTGTTTCTTTTTTCAGCAGTGCATGCTCAATAAAACTCTGTAAAAGACTGAGAGTGACCTGATTCGGGAAAAGGCCTGCAGAACAACCAGGGAATTTAAAAAACAGGACGGAATTGATCTGAGGAACGGCTCGGCAGTACAACAGGCTCTTGTCGGGAAGCTCAAAAAAAGATAGAACACTGCCGTCTTCAGCAACGTCCTTTATTAAAGAATCATAAGTTTCAGATTCAAGCCCTAAATGGTCATCTTCCGGAACTACGCATCCGTCATTGGAATATAGCCGGAAAACCGCGTCAGGCACCAGCTTCTGCAGATCCTGAAGAAATGTATGCAGATCTTCACAACCATTAAGCAAATCGGAAAAAACTGAGTCAAAATCTTCATTAACGGCTTTTTCATTCATTGTTCTCGTATAACTCTTTTGCCTTGGCCATTTCGGTAGGAAGGTCCCTGATAATCAACTTATAATTCCCCATCATGTTTTTGACATGACGGACAAGCAGGGGGGAAAGCGGGTCGATTTTGTCGGGAATAGCGGAATATTTCATTTTTCCCGCAATATATTCAGACAGTTGCAGGATGCTCGTAACGCTGGAAATCTGATTTTTCTTTTCAGTATCATGATGAAACCTGATTGCCTTCAGTACCTCTTCCGGCATTTTCCACTCCTTGGCCAGCAACATGCCCACTTTACAGTGATCGGTCCCGATCATTTCCTGCTCGCATTCAACCAGAGAGTTCTTCGGGGGGTTGTATGCCATGCATGCCTTACGAAGCAGATCGCCCGCAACCTGGTCTTCGACTATCAGGCCAATATCATGTATGATGCCGGCCAGAAACAGATCATCACCGGGAAGACCGAATATCCGCTTGCCGATCATATCTGAAAGAATAGAGATAGTGGCGCAATGGAGCCACAAATGCCTCCTTGAAAACACCGGATCATCACCCTTCTCCTTAAAGAGATCCTTAATCGCTTCTACGGCAACAAGATTCCTCAAATTCTTCATGCCGCAGTACACAACGGCTTTTGAAATCGACTCAACCTTGTTTGCCAGAGCGAAATAGGGACTGTTTACAAGTCGAAGCAGCCTGGTCACCAGAATCGGGTCAAGTTTAATGATCTCCTCAAAATCTCTCATGGTGCTTTTTTCTGAGTTAACCAGTTGGGTGACTCGAATAGCCACATGAGGCAGTGTCTTGAGATCGTTGAATTTTCTAACTATTTCCTTGGCTGTCGGCATTCGGATGTTCCTGAAAATACTATTTCAGGTCTTTAATTTGTATTACCATGGCTTCCAGGTCGCCCACCAACTTGGAAACAGCGTCGAGATTTCCTGCCCGTCCGGCCTTTTCAATTTTATATGCAGTCTCGCTAACCCCTTTAACTCCCAGACTAGCGGCAGATCCTTTGATACTGTGAGCCGCATAGCCGGCGGCTTCAGCGTCCTGAGTGCTTATTCCCTGTTTGATCATTTCCAGATCAGAGGCTGCTGCCGAGTCAGTGAACAGTTCCAGAAGCTCTGCCAGCAACTCCTCATTTTTTCCGGACTGTTCAAAAGCAAAATCCCTGTCCCATTGCAGATCAACCATGTTGCGTCTCCATGAGATATCATATGTGTGCCTACGGGCTCACTCAAAAAAATTGTATTTCCGGAAACCGGGACACATCCATTATATGATTCAGCTGGTTCCGACTATAAAAAAATCAGAACCAGCTAAATTTTTTACAATTTTAACAGAATACAGAAATCAAATCCAATTATCTTTAAGAAAAATAATTTTTAAAATTAATACTAACCAGCTGCGCTGAAGGCTGAAGGGAATAACTCGTCATGCCTTCTACCTTCTACTTTCTACCTTCAACCTTC
>JAYEGR010000121.1:8099-30302 GCA_034659175.1 Thermodesulfobacteriota bacterium
TACAGAAATCAAATCCAATTATCTTTAAGAAAAATAATTTTTAAAATTAATACTAACCAGCTGCGCTGAAGGCTGAAGGGAATAACTCGTCATGCCTTCTACCTTCTACTTTCTACCTTCAACCTTCTACCTTCAACCTTCCATGCCATGCCGATACAGGACAAGGCTTGATTATGTACCTTGATAATATCGCGAAAGGAAATGACGCCTTCCCTGATGAGTTTCAGTTGACCGGCACAATTGCTCACGATTGTCGAACTCCTGCCGCCGGCTGTCTCACCGCCGTCGATAATCAGATCAACATTTTTGCCAAGCTGTGCTTCTACCTCGCGAGGATTCACCGTGGAGGGCCTGCCTGAGACATTGGCGCTTGTTGCGGTAATTGGTTTACCGACAGCGGTTAATAGCGCGTTGGCAACAGGATTGGAGGAAATCCTTATTCCCACGGTCTGAGTATTTCCCGTGAGCAGGGGATCAAGTGTTGAAATTCCGTCAAAAATCAGGGTAAGGGGACCGGGCCAGAAGGTGCGCATGAGTGGAAGGTAACTGCGCGGAATGTGACTTGCCAGAAGAGATATCCGGCTTTTGTCCTGAATAAGAGTCAAAATCGGTTTGTCAAAATCCCGATTCTTGACCTTAAAAAGCCGGGAAAGCGCCATGTGATCGTAGGGATTAACGGCCAGGCCGTAATGAGTTTCAGTAGGAAAGGCGACCAGTCCGCCCTGCCTGATTATGGCCGCCCCCTTCTCCACTTCACGAGCTAATGCGTCATTCATGAAGAACCTGCCGGCTTATAATAAAGGGTACCGTAAATATTCGGTTTATGTGGCAATATTACAAAAAACCTCGGTCTGTAAATGTTTGACAGTGCACCCCAAGGGCACTTCCTGCGGGGCGCTCCAGGTGTTCACGATCAGGTCTTTCAGCTATACATACGTATGCTGGAAGGCCTGATCGTGGACAGATGGAGTGCTGTCGAACATTTACCGCTTATTTCCCTTTTGATTCAGCCAGGTTGCGCGCAATTTCCTTGTTTTCCAGACCAATTATCTGGGCTGCAAGGATTGCCGCATTTTTAGCGCCCGGTTTGCCGATACCCATGGTGGCAACCGGAACGCCAGGCGGCATCTGGACAGTGGACAGCAGGGCATCAAGTCCATTCAAGGGCGAGGAGTCAATCGGAACACCTATGACCGGCAGAATCGTTCCGGCTGCCAGAGCGCCCGCAAGGTGGGCCGCCATCCCGGCGCCTGCAATAATGACTTTAAGTCCGCGGCCCCTGGCAGTCATTGCATATTCGACTGTCTTGCCAGGGGTTCTGTGAGCCGATAACACATTGACTTCGTGGGCAATCCCCATGGACTCAAGATAGTCGATAGACGCCCTCATTACCGGCATGTCGGATTCACTGCCCATCACAATTCCTACCAGCGCGTTTCCCTTTTTCCTGTTAAGCGCCTTTTTGCCGATATCTTTTCGGAAATAACAATCATCCCAGCTTATCAGATCGACCGCCCCATATGCTGTACGGATTGCCTTGTCAAGAGTGTCTCCCATGGCGGTCACACCTAAGACACGGCCGCCGGACGTAACAAGTTCTCGACCCTTTAACTGAGTTCCGGCATGAAAGACCTTAACATGCGGTTTTTCGTCAGCCTGTTTAAGTCCCTTAATGACCTTTCCTCTGTCATATACTCCTGGATAACCGCCCGATGCCATCACAACGCAGACCGTAGGCCTTGGATCAATGTCCAGTGTGATTTCCCCAAGCCGCTCATCCACAACAGCCTCCATGACATCCACAAGATCACTCTGCATACGCATGAGAAGCGGCTGTGCCTCCGGATCGCCGAAACGGCAATTAAATTCCAGTACCTTTGCCGCACCATTGTCTATCATAAGGCCGGCGTAAAGCATTCCCTTGTATGGCCGGCCCTCGGATGCCATGGCATTGACTGTTGACTGCATGACTTGTTTCATTACCTGCTTATGCAGTTCATCCGTCACCACGGGAGCAGGAGAGTAGGCGCCCATGCCGCCGGTGTTGGCGCCCTTGTCTCCATCATAGACCGCCTTGTGATCCTGTGATGTCGGAAGGGGCAGGACTGTTTTGCCATCGGTAAAGGCAATAAACGATGCCTCTTCCCCGGTCAGAAATTTCTCAACCAGCACGGTATTTCCCGCCTCGCCGAATGCCCTGTCAACCATTATCAGATCAATAGCATCAATAGCCTCTTCCTCGGACCGGGCCACAACAACCCCTTTTCCGGCTGCAAGTCCGTCGGCCTTTACAACAACCGGCGCTCCGATATCTTTTATGTGCTTGACTGCCTCATCCCTGTCGGTAAACACTTTGTATCCGCCTGTGGGAATATTGTACTTTGCCATCAGCTCCTTTGTGAACACTTTGCTGCCTTCCAGGGCGGCCCCTTTTCGGGAAGGCCCGAAAATACGCAGCCCATGTTCCTCAAAACGGTCAACAATACCCTTGGTAAGCGGCCCTTCAGGTCCTACTACGGTCAAGTCAATTCCTTTCTGTTCCGCGAACTCAAGCAAGTGTTCGATGTCATCAGCTCCAATATTGATGCAGGTTGCCATCTCCCCGATACCTGCATTGCCGGGAGCACAATAAATGTCATCCACCTTTGGACTCTGCCGTAGTTTCCAGACCAGAGCATGTTCACGACCACCGGAACCTAATACCAGTATCTTCATAAAATTTTTCCTTATTTACATGAAATTTCCATGAGTTCAAACCGGCGCACTCCGCCGGGGGTCTTTACCACAACCTCGTCTCCCTCGTTTTTCCCGATTATGGCTCTGCCGATCGGAGATGTTACGGAAATGCTTCCCTTTTTCACATCCGACTCGTCAGGACCCAATAACTGATAGACTTCCTCTTCATCAGTGTCAAGGTCAACCAAGGTAATCAGGGAACCGAAAACCGCCTTTTCGCAACTCATATCGGAACAATCAATAATTTCGGCGCGCCCGAGCTTGTCTTTTAATTCCATAATTCTGCCCTCAATGTGGCCCTGACGCTCCTTAGCCGCGTGGTATTCCGCATTTTCAGACAGATCTCCATGCTCCAGGGCAACCTCGATGGCCCTGATGACGTCAATCCTGTCATGTTTTTCCAGCTTGATCAGTTCTTCCCGCATCGCGGCATGACCGGCTTTTGACATTGGCACCCTTTCTACCATAACGATTTTCCTCCAATAAAAATCAAAAGCTACCAGCATTACCGGTAGCTTAACAATCCTTTATTATATTAAACAATATTGAACTACTCAGCGAAACAACCAAGCCTCTATTTTAGAGATAACATGAAAAGATGAACGTCGAACATCGAATATTCAACATCGAATTTTGAATATGGTACTTTTATTAATCAGATGGAGCGAAGCGACTTCCTGATTCGATGTTCAACGTTGGACGTTCTATGTTCGACGTTTATAAGGTGGGTAGACCGAAGGCTTTTAGGGACAACCTTAAGCCTTCAACCTTCAACCTTCAACCTAACTTCACCACCGATAAGATGCCGACAAGATAAAATCTCTGCTGCGATATGATTCAGCCGACGTAATCCGTCCATTGGCATCAACAATGAAACTTGAATTTAACTCTATAAAAAAACCTCCCTCCACTGTTTGAACCGGATAGCCTCCGGAATCATAACCAAAAGAGTATCCCGCTGTAAAGTACCTTGGAACTCCGCGATCAAGAGTGTCATCTGAGAATTGATGCTTGAAAAACAGGCTGAATCGATTAATCCAGAAATTTTTTGGAGACCAATAAGGATAATCATCCTCGGCAAACCCATCATCAAGCGGGTCTCCCGGGTTAGGACCGTCCTGTGAATCCTTAAAATTGTACGAGTAACTGAATTTTAAAAAATTCGGCTCTGACAAGACAATATACGATGTCCAAAACTCATAACCGGTTGTTGAATTGCCGTCATTATAATCAGTGACGCCGAAATCTCCTCCCATAAGCAGGCGGGGCAGCACGTCCACGGAAATCGCGGCCGTCACATCACTGGCTACGATATTCCGGGTCAAACTCGCTGTTGTATCGTCGGTTATGTCCCGTCCAAATGCGATTCTGCTCTTCACCTTATCGCCGAATTTTCCGGAAAGGGCACAATTTATAAGGGCCGTGTTCGTATGGTCGTGGTCAAGAGTTTCAAGACCGGCGCCCATGAGAATAGACAATCCGTTTAAAAAATCAGCCGTGTATGAAAGGTAGGCCCTTCTGGACATGACCCGTTCATCACTTTCCGATGACCTGTAGTTTCTACGGGAGGTGGATATGTCCACCTGATGCTGAGTACGCGGAGAAAACCATACAGAGACATCTCCGGATTCCCTTTCCATATCTTTATAATTATCCCAACCCTTTTCCAGGCTGTAACCGAATTCCACGGAAACCCTTGGCCGCCTCTTGATGCGATTTCGCTCAACAGCATCGTCAAGTCCTGGAAAATCTCTGTTCAGTTCGGATAAACGTTCGTAAAGAGCGGCCTCATTTTCCAGTCTGCCAAGGCGGCTGTAAATCCCGGCTAGATCAAACATCAGGGATTCCTCCCCCGGAGAATCCTCTAAAAGGGCCTCATACTGATTCACTGCCTGAAAATATTCCCTTTGCTGCACAGACTGCCTGGCATCCAGTTCCCTCTTAAACTTTTTTTGCCACATGTACCGGGAATAAAAAGGCGCGGCAATGCTATTTAAGGTGCGCTTTTCAGGCGTATTATCGTCTGCGGCATGTGAAGCGGAAAGGAGATGGTCCGCAAGACCGGTCTCCTTTCCCGGTAAAAAAACCAGGATTTCCCAAACCGTTTTTTTTTTAATAAATGGCCCTGCAGGAAGATCAAGGGACTGACATTTATTCTGAAGCGCCTGATCAACAGAGGGTTCAAGATATTTTTTATAGTTATCCATCGATTCGGTCTGCTCGTGCATTGCCCACAGGATGCGGGCCTTTTGAAGCATAATGTCCGGGCGTTTAAAGTTTTCCTCGGCCAGGATGGCTTCACACCTGTCAAGCCCGTATCGTAATCTGCCGGCTTTAAACAGAAGTCCGGGTATCATAGCGGCAGCGCAACTATTTTCAGGATAATCAGATGCAATCCGTTCCAGAAGAGAAAGACCTTTCCCTCCGGCATCATTCAGTATCATGGCCTGGGCCAGTAACAGGCTTGCCTTGATCGAATGAGGGGCCTTCCCGGAGGCAGCCTCGGCAAGCTTAAGCATCTCCAGCGGCAGATTGTTTTCCCGGTAAAGCTGAACAAGTCGCAGCAGCAGGCCGAGATCACTATTTGCATGAGAAAGCGCCCGGCAACTTATTTTCTCCTTTTTTTCAGTCTCTCCGGAGAGTTTGTAAACTTTTTGAAGAAGCACCATCAATTCGAGATTATATTTCCCGTTATTCAACAGCGGCAGGAGATAATTTTTTGCAAGTTCAAGCCTGTCCGCCTCCACCATGATCCGGCCCAGAGCTAATTCAATTTCCTTGTATCTTCTCCTGTTTGTGGAATCATTCACATCTCGGGTCAAGAAATCCTGTTTGGAGATTTTTGCATGTATTTGCAGGCAAGTCTTTGTTGCATCCCGCCAGTCACCCTTTGCCGCCTGGAGCCGGGCAGACATCAAACCGGTCTCTGTACGGGTTTCAAATGACTTGAGACTGTTCAACCAGACTTTGCCGTCTTTAAGTCTGCCCGAATCCAGCGCAAGATCAAACAAGCGAGTAAGCGCGGCACGTTTATCACAGTCCGAATTCAGCGCCATGCGAAGGGCCTGTTCCGCCTCATTGGCAAGTCCTGCATGATTAAAGAGATCGCTAATGGCGAACAGAACGTGATCCCTGCGGCAATCCGGGCCAGGGACAACAGAATCCATAGCAGACCGGTATTCCTGAAGAGAAGTCGTGTATTCACCGCATTCCTTCAGGGCAGCCGCCTTTACCATCTTGAACTCATAAGTTCCCTCAAATCCGGGATTGTTTTCCAGTTCCAAAAGATGCTTTCGTACCGTATCAATTAGTCCCAGAACACCCGCCTGTTGTATACACTTAAGCCCGGCATCCGTATCTGAAGGGGTAAGCCGAAGCGCTTTCTCATAATCATTAAGCGCGTGTTCATGCATGCCCAGTCTCTCATGGAGGCCGCCGCGCCCTGCAAAAAAGCCGCGCATTTTTTGACCTGACCCGGTTATCCGGTCAAAAAATGCGCGGCTCTTATCAAGATCCCCTTGATTAAGGTACTCCATTGCGAGTCTTAATATGGTTGCATCGTCATCCGGTCTCAGTTCGTGAACCGTTTCAAGCATCTCAACAAGTTCCTGCTTTCGGTCAAGCCGTTCGAGCAGATCGGCCATTGAGCGGTAAACATCCACTCGGTCGGGTTCCACTCTTACCAGGCGTTTCCACATGGAAAGCGCTCCATCGGCCTCACCTATGGCAATAAGATCATCTGCCAGCACGGCAAGAATCTCCGGATCATCCGGAGATTTATGCAGGAGTTTTTTATAAAGCGGGATTGCATCTCTGAAACGGCCTGTCGCATCATACAGCCGGGCGGCTTTTTTAAGGTTTTCAGAATCAGGATTGGATTCAACCCTGAAATAGGTTTCCAGGGCGGCAAGCGTGTCCGACTCATTTCCCAAAGCTGCGTAAATTCCAACCAACGAGCGGATAGCCTGCTTGTCTTTCGGGCGCTGTTTAATATATCGCCGGACATACGGCAGTGCCTTGTCAAAATGGCCTGAATCAACAAGGAATTTTCCTGCCCGTTTGAGGAGTGATGGATCATCAGGATGCTTTTTCAAGAGGATCAATACATGATCCAGGGCCTTTATAGAGCGACCGTCACTTTCATAAAAAAAGGCCAGACGTGTATGGGCCTCCATATTTTCCGGCGCTCTTGTCACCACGCGCTGCCAGTAAACCGCAGCCGACCCCTTGATGCCCAGCTTGTCATGGGCCAGGGCCGCGGTAATCAGTGTCTTAAGGTCAATATCCTCTGATTCGGCCAATTTGACAAGATGAGGCATGGCCTCTTCATACCTGGCTTGATCGAAATACAAGAGCGCAAGATCCTTTTGTATTGTAAGATCATCCGGATCTTTCCTGTTGAGTTCCTCGAGATACGGCAGGATATCCTCATGTTTTTCCTGTTTAAGCCTGCACCGTACAAACCCATTTAAGGCTGAAATGTTGTCTGGTTCCTTCTCGTATGCCCTTAAAAAAAGATCAGCCGCACGATGAAGTCTCCCTTTTTTCTGCATGACGCGACCAAGACCGACAAGATAATCCGTCCTCTCAGGCGCCGCCTCTAGAAGGAGTTCAAGGATCTCGGACGCCCTGTCCCACTCCTTGAGTTCCATCCGTATCCGTGCCAGCTCCCATCTCGCCTCTCCCAGGTTCGGCTTTTGCTTTAGCAGAGAAATATACTTTTCAATTGCTCCCTGGTAATCTCCTGACCTGGTTAACTGCCTGGCCTGATCCCAGATTGTCTTCCAAACAGGTATGGATTGATTTTTAAGCTTTATGTCCCGATCAGGCACCAGCAAAATTTTCCCAGACGAACCAGACAATGAAGAGGCGATACTATTTTGAGTAAAAAAAAGGGAAAGGCAACATACAGGCAGTGATAAGCAGAAAAGCATGGCCATGAAATGGAGAAGTCTGCCGATATGTGCTCCCGGTACTGTTGTCATAGGATATATTATTAAAGGGTTCAGGGGTCGCGGAACCTTTGCACCTCTGAACCTCTAGCTAAAAAAGGCTGCGATCCGCTCTACCACGTAACGCTGCATTTCATCGGTTAATTCCGGGTAAATCGGTAGAGCAAGGGTTTCCTGAGAAGCTTTCTCTGATTCCGGGAAACTGAGTTCGGAATAACCCATTCCGGCTAGACACTTCTGCCTGTGAAGGGGAATCGGATAATATATCTCCGTACCTATGCCCTCATCCTGTAAAAATTTTTTTATTTTATCCCGATCTGAAACACGAATAATATATTGATTATAAATGTGATAATCAATTTCAAAAGCTTCTTTTTCTGATTCCACGGCATATTTTGCTAAAGGTATCCGGATTTTGCCCCCATTGACCATGCCTGATTCCTCAAACAACCTGTTATACAATGCCGCGTTTTGCCTGCGCGCCCTGTGCCATTCCGGCAGGCGGGAGAATTTCACATTAAGCACCGCCGCCTGAATGGCATCAAGCCGGAAATTGCCCCCGACAACGGCATGGTGATACTTGGGGTAACCGCCATGCACTCGAATGATCTTGAGACTCTCGGCCAACCGGTCATCGTTACAGACAACCATGCCGCCGTCACCCATACAGCCGAGATTCTTGCTCGGGAAAAAAGAAAAACAGCCGGCCGTTCCCATGGCTCCCGCCTTGATCCAGGTGCGTCTGTTATTCTTCACAATTGGATATGAAGCGCCGATAGCCTGGGCCGCATCCTCGATTACCGGAAGGTCATAACGCTCCGCCAGTTCGAGTATCCTTGCCATATCCGCACATTGTCCATAAAGATGGACCGGCAGTATCGCCTTGATTTTGTTCCTGATTTCATCATTTTCTTCAAGTAGTGAGGCCGTATGGTCAGGGTCAATGTTATATGTAACCGGATCAATGTCAACAAAAAGCGGCCTGGCGCCGAGTCTCAAGATACCGCCCATTGTGGCGAAAAATGTATATGGTGTGGTCAGCACCAGGTCTTCGGGACCGATTCCCAAGGCCATAAGGGCCGCAACCAGGGCGTCAGTCCCGCTGGACAATCCAATGGCGTGATTGACCCCGCAATATGCGGCCACATCCTTTTCTAATTCCTGAACTTCAGGGCCCAGGATATAGCCACAAGAATCAATGACATGCGTAAGCCTGTCAATTATCTCATCCCGCAACGGGATAAGCTGAATTTTTAAGTCAAGCAAAGGGACTTTCATAATAATAAACGCCTATAAGGGTTCAGAGGTTCAGGTTTCAGGGGTCGCGGAACCTTTGAACCTTAGGTGTAAGGTCAGGTTCGCCAGATGTCACGAATTTCATCCAGGAAGCGTCTGATATCCGGGACTTCCTGCTCGAGATATTTCCTCATTTTTTTCAGGAGGTTGGCCTCAATCTGCCTGACTCTCTCACGTGAAATTCCAAACTGATCCGCAATCTCCTGAAGAGTGAGCGGTTCATCACTTAACAGCCTCTCACTCAAAACAGTCAGCTCCTTTGGGTTCAGCGTCTCTCTCAACCGAACCAGAAGGGCGGTCATCCGTTCCTTGATCTCATGTTCCGCAACAACCTCCTCGACAGCCGGCCCGTCATGAGGTAAAAGGCTTTTTTGTTCATCATCGGAATCTTCCCGAACAGGACTTTCGAGGGATACATCCCAGCCTTCCATTCGATGGCTCATTTCAATGACTTCGCTTTCTTTGACGTTCAAACGCTCGGCCAGCAATTTGGGTTCAGGTAAAAAGCCCTGGGCCTCCAGTTGTTTTTTCTCCTTGTTAAGACTGAAAAAAAGCTTTCTCTGGGCCTGCGTGGTGCCGATCTTGACCAGGCGCCAGTTGTCCATAATAAATTTAAGTATGTACGCCCTGATCCAGTAGGCGGAATAGTATGAGAACTTCACACCCCGGTACGGATCAAATTTTTTAACCGCCTGAACCAGTCCGATATTTCCTTCCTGGATGAGATCAAGAAAATTCTGCATCCAATATTTCTGAAAATCCATAGCCACCTTGATCACAAGACGTAAGTTGGCGGTGACTAGCTGGTAAGCGGCTTCCTGATCTCCTGTTTCATGGTATTTTTTAGAGAGTTCATTTGTTTCCTCCCTGGAGAGAAGAGGATAATGACTGACTTCCTGAAGATACCTGTGCAATGCCGGATGAGTGACCGCGGGGAGATGTTCATCATCCGACAGGGTCATCAGGGGGTGCAGATCGCCAAAACCAAACTGCTTTTCCGGGTCTTCGATTATTTCAGTATGTTTGCTCATACACTAACTAGCTGCGCTGAAGGCTTTTAGGTAGAAGGTTGAAGGTAGAAGGTAGAAGGGGAAAACTCGTCACCCCTTCTACCTTCTACCTGTGTGCATTTGTAGGAATGATCAAAAATTTTCTTATTTTTTGAGCACGTTTTAAAGTTTAAGGCACTAAGGGGACGGGGAAGTTATTTCGTCCCCGTCCCTAATTCGCAATTCTTAATTCCTACATGAAGAACGCCATTTAAGATGTATTCGTCCGTCCGCCTCATAGGCCATAACGCCCAGCGGTTCCAGGAGTTTAAACAGAGGACGGCCGAATACGAAAAGCTCCCAGGCTTCCGGCAACCCCAATTCAGACATGGCTTGAAACCGTATGGAAATATCTTTGCGGGTAAGTTTGGTCAATTTTGCTAGATTTTCCGCCTTTTCAGACTTCCCGCAAACAGATACAACAAGTTTTTCAGCCTTTGGATAACTGCATTCCCGATCATGGGTTTCAATCACCTTCAGTATCTCATCTCCCGGACTGATAATATCGGAGCGGACAATTGTGTTTATACCGATTGCAGCAATCAAATCAGAAGTGTCCCAACATTTTTGAAGCCGGCATTCCAATGGGCGACCGGCATAAATGGAACATGAATTATTGCCGGGCTCAAGAAACGGACATGACCAGTCCCCTCCTTTCCAGGCGATTTTAACCAGTTCGGTTGTCAGCGGTTCAAACCTGCCTGTCACTGGGGTGTAGGCAAACTCTCCTTTCCGAATAGTAATCAAATGCTGATATCCGAAATGGCCGGCAAGAAGCAGTTCCTTGTCTTCCCGGTGCAGAGCAGGCCCTCCTTTTTTACAGCAGGCCCCGCATCTAACGCATTGCTTGAGACTTAAAGGGTCTAAATTATCCATCTATTATAATACTCAAGTTGTCAGCTTCAAGATTTATTTGAGCAGATGTGCGTACTGGAGGAAGTGATCAGGGTGACCAAACAGATAGGACTACTCTAGTCGGTTACCCTGATCGCGTGCAGGTAGCAAGCATGCTTTTTTAAACATCATGTCTGCAATTTGTCGAGAGTCTCTCGCTGGTTAGCAAGCGATTTGGCAATTTCAGGCTTATTATTTTCGGAAATGTGTTTCTCCAGTTCGGCATGAGTGAGTTTCACATCCTGAAATTTGGCCCGAAGTGATCCCACGGTCGTATTTATGGAATCGGACAGGTCTTGCATAATATCCTTGGAACGTAGCTTGATTTGCTTAGTAAGGTCGCCTTGCTCAACAGCCTTTAGTTCATTTTCAATCCTGAAAATAGGCCCTGCGATTTTTTGTGGAAGAAAAATGACAATGGCCAGTCCACTCAAAAAACTCACCAGGGAACCAACTCCTATCACAGGCAGCAACAGGTCGCTGACACGCCGAATCTCAACATGGGCCTGGTAAAAACTATCCCCTACTTCCCGACTGGCATAAAAGTACAAAATAAGCGCCGCTATTATGGAACTTAGCATAATGGTCCCCAGAATCCGAATCAACAGCCAGATCTGAAAATCCCTTTTTACCTTTAAATTGAGTTTTTTTCTTTTATAGATCATTTTTCTGTTTTCCTCCCAAGCCATCATAGCGGAATGTAGGGGATTGGTTTTAATTTCGGCCATCTCAGGATATGAGTATTGAGTATTGACAATAAAGATACGATCTGGTTTTCCTCATCACTCACTATTCAACACGCAATTCTAAGTGGCCGAAGATAAAACCAACCCCGAATGTAGCTACAAATTATTTAAAGGTTGCTTAGGAACGGGGACGAAATAACTTCCCCAACTATGCATCATAGCTTCAGGCCGCCTTTGTTCGATCTCAAATCCCAAAAATATCAAAAACAGCTCGCTATTCCATCAACTTTTGTGATCTGAGATCGAACAGGTAAGCGCAGACTCCGAATCCGACCCAAATCTATGCGCCTACTTGGGAAATTTATTTCGTCCCCGTTCCTTATTTACCCGAAATCCTTGTGACATCCTATGCAAAGCGCTTTGGACGTTGGTTTGATCAGCATAAAATCATAATTAGACGCGTGTGTTCCGTGACAGGACATGCACGTAATTCGTCCGTCCGAAAGAGTCGCATACTCAGGCGGGATCGTCATATCGGGTTTCGGGTAGACATTAACCGGGTGAGACTTTCCTTGCTTTACTTCCGGATGACATGTGTAACAGTTGATGATAAGCAAATCCAATTCGCTCTTCAACCAGTAATGATTAATAAATTTTTTACTCTCCTTCTTGACTCGGGACTTTCCCTTTCTTGCGGCAGCAATCGGTTCAACTCCAACAGAGACGAACACCGGCTGATTTGCGGTAAATTTCGCCAGGTAATCTCCGTCCTTACAGAAGAACTCTCCCTTGAGTTCCACCTTTTCCCTCGTAGACCGCTGCTTTTCACCAGCCGTATTAGAATCGGAAAATAATTTAGACGTTGAAAATGTAATAATATCGGACTCGGATTTATTACCGAACATATCTTGGGAAATGACCTTAAACCGGTATTTTTTCCTGGCTTTGAGACCTGCCAGCTCAATCACATGTTCTGAAACAAGATTTAAATCAACCGGAGACGATTTGTTTAACGACTTGACACCATACACAACCTTGGAATTTGCAATTTCATCTGTTTTCCAGCTTATTTTTGCTGAAAAGAACAACTTCCGTTCCACCTGAAGAACCTTTACCTCGGAAATTTCCGGCGGTGCCTGTTCAATCTTCATCTCCTTTAAGTCCTCTTTGGGGGGCAGATTTATTTTTTTCATGCACAGAATTTTGATATCATCTCTTGCCTTTACGTACAGTGTGTCGGTTACCACCTTTGCAGAAAGGGGAATCCAATGAGTTTTGGAAAGCGACTGACTTGTACTTATCCATTTCAATTTTGTCGATTCTAAAAAAGTACGGTCTGTCTCTTCGGAATCCGAGGGCGCTTCAACGGTTGAATCAGACACGTGGCATTCGGCACACTTTTTCTGCACAAAAGGAAGATGTACGGCCAACATGTCAAAATTCTCTTTAACATCATCCTCGTGACAACTATAACACTGGCTGGAACTCGACGCTTCAGAGGAAGCAAAATCGGCATTCAACACAAAAACGGCTGAAATCGCAACTGTCGCCAGGAATAAAAAATATTTTTCTAAACCTTTTGTTCCGCCCTTAGTATCCATGAAATGCCCCCATAATAGGTAAATATTCGGCAACGCACCCCAAGGGCACTTCCTGCGGGGCGCTTCACAGGAAGTGCCCTTGGGGTGCGCTGCCAAACATTTACAGTTTGGTGGTTCTAGCTATCTTCCGGCATCAAGCCGAATATTTACCATAATAGAACAGGTCGTATATAAATTGTGAGAGTGATGGAATGACATCATGATTTGAAAGTACGCATATATTTAACCAATATAATATAGAATATTGATTTAAAAAAAAAGGAAAAGGTTGGTCAAACCTGTCGAAACAAACCTCAGGCCATGGTAAAATCGGGTCTTTGTCATCTTTGCAGAAATTTTGTTTTTCCGATACATCAAGTGGATTACCACAGTAATCCGCGATAAACCACTATTTTTAAGGGCATGGTGTTGAACGATTCAAAAACCGAAACAAAAATTCTGCGGATGTGGGTTACCCAATTGTATCATGAGTACGACTCCATCATATGGCGACACCGCATTGACTTAAAAAAACCGATTATTGAACTGGTTAATTCCAGGTGTTCGTGGGGGTACTGGAAAAATAAGCCTCGCACGATAGGCCTGTCTATCCCACTTATCAAAGAACATTCGTGGGATGTAGTAATAAATATCTTAAAGCATGAGATGGCCCATCAAATCGTTAATGAGCAATTCAAAGGCGATGACATACATGGCCCCATGTTTCAAAAAGCATGCAGGTTAATAGGAGTACGTGAAGAATTCTCCAAAGCAACCGGAGACATCCCGCACCGGATTCCCGATCTCCATGAATCAGAGAAATATTCTCAAAACAACAAAACGCTGGAAAAAGTACGAAAGCTCATGGCGCTGGCCGAGTCCCGGAATGAACACGAAGCATTTCTGGCTATGAAAAAGGTCAACGAACTCATCGAAAAGTATAACCTTAAACGGATTGAAGAAGACACAAAGGCCGACTACGTATACAGAATCATAAACCATAAAAAAAAACGCATTGAAAACTGCCTGCGCCATATTTGTTCAATCCTGATGGATTATTACTTTGTGGAAATTGTATTCTCAGAGCTTTTTGATGCAAAAAGCGGCAACACCCACAAGACCATTGAACTTCTTGGAACGGTGGAAAACGTAATAATGGCCGAGTATGTATACTTTTTTCTCTTAAACCAGCTTGATTCCCTCTGGAAGTCTTATAAGTCGAGTAATAACCTGCCGGGTTCCATGAAAAGATCATACCGGCTGGGAGTGGTTCAGGGATTCAGGGAAAAGCTGAACACTCTTAACGCAAAAAGGCATGATCGAAAAAATCCTGCATCGGATGGAAACAAAAGTGTCAGCGCCCTGGTCTGCGCCGGTGACGGCATGCTGACCAATTTCATCAGTATGAGATTCCCCCGGCTGCGTAAATACTCATCAAGAACGGCACGAATAGACAAACGCGCCTATGATGCAGGCATTGACCATGGAAAACAGTTGAATCTCAGGAAGGGAATTACCCGAAAGGACGGAAACAAAGGAAAATTTCTAACATAGAGTCAAGCTAATTAATTCTCGTAACTGATCACGGGGTAGCAAAAGCCCTGCCACGGATAAACGTTCATAGGCGCCGTATCTGCACGCGATCAGGGCAACCAGCATAGGTGGGCTATAGCTGATTGCCCTGATCACGCACAGCTACGGCGCCTGTGAACGTGTTTGTCAATCCTCTTCGGAATGCACCGACAATCTGTGACGCTTGACCAGGGATCTATGGCTTTTGTTCTGTAGCCGGCGCATAATTGAGAGGGACGACGGTTTTGTCATGCACCTGGGCCTGGACTTTTTCGCAGCCTTTTTTGCAAGATCAACAAGCCTGTTAATGGCATCCTGACGGTTCAGTTCCTGTGAACGGAATCGACGGGCATTAATGATCAGCACGCCGTCCGCGGTCATCCTTTTCCCTGCAAGCAGGACCATGCGGTTAGCCACTTCCTCTGGAAGAGACGGCGACTTGAAGGCATTAAAACGGAGTTGGACAGCGGTCGAGACCTTGTTGACATTCTGACCGCCCGGCCCTGATGATCGTATGAAAGTCAGCTGAATTTCCTTTTTATCAATTTCAACTGTCGGTGTAATACGTAGCACGGCCATTACTCCGGCTCCCTGATTGCGATGCGGTCGAGAAAGTCCTCGGCATATTTGTAAATATCATCGGAGCCATCGCTGATAATGGTCTGAAGACAAGTATATGAACTGAAATTCATGTCGTAGAAGACAAGGGCGATACCCTGCTTTTCCACCCTCACTACCTCGCCCTTGAGTGTTAATACGCGGTTGTTGACAATTCCCGCCTGGCTGAATTCAATCTCGCACAGATCCCCTTCGATCCGATCCTTGGCCCCGTTTACCCATGCTCCGCATATACATAGATTTCTCGTATCACACTGCTTGTACACCTTGTCACTAAATTTCAGGTTGACGCGAGTCTGAATCGGAACCCTGACATCCCTGCGTTTTTCTTCCATTTCTATATTAGGAGTTTTCACCATGTTATCAATTTTATAATAAAGTTGGGAACAGAGAGGAGATAAATTGATCAAAATTACGCTCAGCTTTAGGTTGGATTTGGCTGGCTTGATTGAACAAAACCGCAGGCGTAGCAGTGCTACGTTGAGGATTTTGTGATTGAAAGCCGGCCGAAGATGGCCTGAAGATGAGATGAAATTTTGTTCAATTTATTTACGACCTGTTCCTTGGGGATTGTCTGTTCGCGGGTTTAAGTAGGGACACTCCTTGAATTTACCGGTCACCCCTTCCCTGGCCAGCGCTTTGGCGGTGATCCATTCAAAGCCTCTCTTAATAGCGACGGATAATGAGAACAGATTATCAAAAAGAGCCTGCTGTGTTTCGTCAAATACGCCGGAACAGATAGTCCGGCCCGTCTCTGTCAACACCAGCCTGTAATTGAATGCCACTGATGCCGGATGCACTACTGCACTTTTTTTCCCTTCACGCTCAACGTACCTGTAAACCGTGCACATAAGAACCGCATCCGTCCGCACCTGCCGTCCAACAGCCAGGGCCAGAGAAAGACGATCTCCAATGTGATCCCCGGCAAGGGCCTCCCTCTTGTTTCTGGAAATAATTTTAATAGTAGTAGTATCAATATCGTTGAAATATTCACTGATAATTCCATCCAGGACCGCCGCTCCCGTCTCAAGCCGGCTTGCAGTCGAATAAGATGAATCTCTATCCCGGTCAATAGATATATCAACCGGCAGTACTGCAATGGAATTCAAACTATATGTTTCATCCTGAGGCTTCTCCGTCATCACAGGGGCACAGGAAACAACGTGCGTAAATAAAGCGATGATCACTGCGAATGCACCACAAAATCTTTTGCACGAATAGTCAAATCTCATTGTGATTCTCCTGTAAATATTCGGCATCAAGCAGAATATTTACATTCTCCTTAACTAAAGCACTTTTCGTTCAAATTTATATGGAACCTTTGGAAGATACGGGGCCTCTAGCCCTGGATTCCTTAGTAGTTGCTTGATCCAATGCCTTTCCCAGGGCCTTGAAAGCAGCCTCCAGGATATGATGAGTGTTTTCGCCGTGAGGCATCTCCACATGCAGGGTCATGCCGGCGTGAAGGACCAGTGCCCTTAAAAATTCCTTGGCCAATGCAGTGTCAAAATCCCCGACCTTCTGATCCGGAACAGTAATCCCGTAATCCAAAAACGGCCGGTTAGAAAAATCCAGAGTGACCCTGACCAAGGTCTCATCCATGGGAACCGCGGCAAACCCGTATCGTTTTATTGAACTGAAATCCCCTAGACTATCCTTTATTGCCTGTCCCAGACAGATCCCGATATCTTCAACCGTATGATGGCCGTCAATCTCTATATCACCGGATGCTGAAACAACAAGGTCGAAGAATCCGTGCGTTGCAAACAGAGTCAGCATATGATCCAAAAAAGGAACACCGGTCCGGATATCGGACTTTCCATGCCCGTCGATACAGATTATCAGTTTTATGTCTGTCTCTTTTGTCTTGCGATTTATTTTACCTTTCCTTTGAGTGGCGGATGCCATTTTGTGCTCCTTAATTGTAACCGTTCACTGGGGGAAAAGAGGTAAAAACACTCGGCTTTTAAGGGAGGGGAAGTTGTTTCGGCCCCATCCCTAAACGTTTACCTTCAATCTATCAGCTTTTAATAAAAAAAACAAAACAATCAACAGAAATTAAGGTTTTTTGTCAATTCAGTCAGATTGATACGGGCAAATTCCATTGTCGGATCAAGCGCAAGGGCCTTTTTGTACATTTCCACGGCTTCCTCTATTTTTCCCAGGTCCCTGAGGTTTGAACCAAGGCTGGCCCAATCAACGGCAGAGTAGGGATCGATTTCCACAGCCCGTCGAAAACAGGCTGCGGCATCTTCATGCTGTTTGATCTTAAAGTAGCAAAAACCAAGCAAGTTATAGTTTGCATGGTCATCCGAATCAGCCTCTACAGCTTTCTTAAGCTCTTTGATAGCTTCATCAAAACGTTCTATCTCTTTCAAGCAGGCGCCGATATAAAAATGGATACGCCCCGGGTTCTCTTCCTCCGTCAGGATACTGAGGGCGTGTTTGAAATGATCTATGGCCGACTCCAGCCTGCCCTCTCCAAAATCGCATACACCCAGATAAAAAGAAACCGGTGATGACTGCTTTTGCGGTTCAAGGACAATATAACGTTCCAGATATGGCCGGGCTGCCCCGTATTCCTCCATATTGATGTAGCAGAGCGCTATCTGATAACAGATATCTGAAACAGACACCTGTTCGGATCCAAATTCAAGCGCCTTTTTAAACCTGTCCAGGGCCTCAATATAATTACACAAAGCAAACTGAACCAGACCACGATGATAGGCCACCCCCCCCTGGTCGGTTGAGTACCTGCCTGCCGATCTGAGCGTATCATCCGCCTTTTCGAATTCATTTAAGTTAAAATAACAGAGTCCCTCATAAAGCAGAGCCGCTCCCCGCTCCTTGTCTTGATCCGACAATTCAGAAGCGTGTTGGGCCAGTTCAGCAGCAATCCGATACTCCAAACATCCTGATAAAGCCAGCCCCACCTTGGAAAAAACCTGGTGTCCTTCACTCTCACGGTCATTGACCTCAACATTCTCCCTCATTGACAAAAGCGAGAGGCCGATACAGCCGGGGCAATACGCCTGGGGCAAAGGACCGGGCAATCCGGGCCCATTTCCATCTCCCTGATTCTGATTTATAAAAACACCCGGGGTTCCCTGTTCCCACTGTTTGAAGCACGAAAAAATACCTCCATGAATCTCATCTACAACCAGATGACCGCGGCATGAAGATAAAAGGGTTCCTTTTTCATCAGCAACCCTGTCCAAAACCGTCTCAAAAATATGATTCACCCAAAGCTGGCCGGCAATGTTTTTGTTCTTTAAATCACGATCAATATAAAACCGCATGTCGGCCTTATCAGCCATATCAACGAACTCATGCAGCTGATCGCCTGAAAGATAGAAGCTGGGAATAGCAAAACGTGAGTTGAAAAAGGATGCCGCCTGCAGAGCCTCCGCAGCCGACACATCCGGCCCGGGTTCAATAATCGGCGACACAAGCAGCCGCACCTCGTTCTGCTCCTGAAAAGCATTCACCTGAAATGCCTTGGTAGGAGCGAGAAACCTGTCCCATTGCCTTTGTGCCTGTATGTCACAAGAGCGCAATTGAACAATTGGATGCAAATAGCAGGTCGCCAGCCTGTTTTGCTCCAGAAAGCGAGTTAACAGGTTTACGAATTCCTCTATGACCGAAGTGTCCTCTGAATCACTTTGATCCAAAAGAAAAACATGAGAGCGCCAGTTAAGAAAAGGCAGAACCGCATCAAGCCATCCAAGCAGCTGCTTCCGTTTATCCGGATCGGCTTTTGGATCAAGGAAAATGTAAACCGACTCGGGAGGAGAATTGCCAAAGGGATTTACAGCTATGGTCACGATACCACCCTCTTGCCGCCGTCCATGGATTCGGCGTACCATGCGTTTTTCACTATTTTGATCTCCTCCCTGGACATCCATTCGGTTTCAAACTCGGTTCCGATAGTTAAATAGGGAGGCATATCATTTCGTAAAGGCCGCACGCCATACTCTTTATAGTTGGAGTGAATCCAGGAACCAAAGTAAAGCTGCATCTGCTGGGCGTTGCTATTGCCACGAATCGGCACACCGCAATCTTTGACAAACCGCAATGTCTGCATGGCATCATCCAGCCTCTCGCCGGGCAGGGCATACTGGCTGAAAAGCTCCACGTCCATGCCGGCCTTCAAGGCTGTACGCGCCGCCTGTCCGATTTTTTCGGGCTCTATTTTCTTGTTGAGCCGTGGATATACATTAGGGGAAACACTTTCCAGTCCCATGGCAATGGAATGAACCCCTGCACGTTTCATAAGGGTGATCAGTTCAGGCGTCAACATATCCGCACGGGTTTCAATCCACATGTCAACATTAAGATCCCGGCTCAAAATCCCTTCCAGAATCCCGATCACCCGTTTATGGCTGAATGAAAAATTCGGGTCGGCAAACCAGAGACGCGCGGGACCTGATCGACAAACGCAGGCAATATCTTCCAACACCCGTTCAACCGACTGACTGCGGGTCTGTCTTCCAAATGCCGCCGGTGTAAAGCAGAAAGCGCAGTTGTTAGGACAGCCTCGCGATGTCAGCATAATCGACTCTTCCATGTCAGCCGGATCAAGAACACCGGTAAGCCATGGCGAGGGATAGCAGTCCAGGTTTTTAGGCAGGTCGGCAAACGCCGGCCCGGTAATGCACTGACCATCCTTGGCGCGCAGAGTCACACCAGGGATAGGCGCCTCTCCGGCCCCGCCTTCCATGGCATCTACAATCGCCTTGATAGCGAGTTCGCCTTCACCACGGCTGACATAGTCTATCTCAGGCATGACCGAAAGCGCTTTGTCAGGGAGAAAAATCGCTTGGGGACCACCAAGCGCTACAGAGCAGTCGTGAAACACCTCTTTAATCATCTCGGCCAAAGCCCTTACCTGAAAAATATTCCTCTGGTAAGTCCCAAAGCCGACCAGCCTGGGTTTGAAATCCTTTAGAAAAGAGAGCAGACCCTTAATGCTGAAACAACTGGTAGATCCAAGGCTTAAGACCTTTACCTCATGGCCTGACGCCTTTAACACGGCCCCCAAATTGCCCAGTGAGATAGGAGTAACCGCAGGCATAAAGGGATTGAAATCTATTAATAATACACGCATGAAAATTATTTCGTCCCCATCCCTGAGAGCCTGTTTGAAAACTCTTTTTTGGGAAGTAGGGGCGATCACAAGGATCGCCCCTAATCGCCCGAAGGGCGCTAATTCTTACCCACGATGGTGTCGAGCCGTTCCTCAAGGAAATTGGTAAGTGATTCGACATCACTCGCCGGGATCGTACCAATGTCATTTGATAGCTCTTCCACCTCTTTTTCAGCAATATCAGTAGTCTTGTAGACCAGGAATGAATCAATTTCACCACCCTCAAGAAATAGACCACACCCCCCCACTGCGCCAAGGAATTCGCCTTTATAAAAGATCGGCGCAACAATCTTGGACAGACCGGCATCACACTCATCCACAATCGATTTTCCGGAATTCTCTGCCCGCTTGGCTACATTCTGGTGGGCCGCGGAACAGATAAAAGTCTGCCCTTTGCTGGTCGCCTTGATGGCCGGGCACAGCCTGTTCGCCCAACTTACGAATTTTGTTATCCTCATGCCGTCAACATCAAAGACCGAGGCATTAAGGCCGAATCGTTTATTAATCTCCTTTTCAAACTCCACCCATTTTTCCAAAGGCATAATATCCGTCAGTTTCATTTTTCTCCTCTTCCCAGGTCATTACTACGAATACCCTTCAACATCCGCATTGTCAACAAATGTCAGTTTCCCTTCATTACAGGATTTGACAGCATCTCTGACAGTGCCTGAAACATCACAAGCCACCTTTATCTTTGCGGCCTCCAATATCTTAAATGCGTTGGGCCCGCAGTGTCCCGTGAGCAGCGCATCCACACCTCTTTCACCTACTATGGTAGCCGTCTGAATACCGGCGCCTTTAAAGGCGTTAACGTTTTCCGAATTGTCCACGGACTCAAAATCAAACGTGTCTGAATCAACAAAAAGAAGGTACGCAGCCCTACCGAAGCGAGGATCAACCTGCGAATCAAGATCCATCCCCTTTGATGAGATTGCCAATTTCATTATTCTATTCTCCCGCATGGTGTCCGTTCATTGTAATCGTTCACAGGCGCCCATCCGGGGCGCCTGTGAACGATTACATACTGAGGAGTCTGCTAAACATGGACCCCTCTCTGAACGGTTACCGTTTATTTATTTAATTCAGATCTGACCGCCGCCACCGCCGCAGACCTGATCATTGGTGATAATCGGCAGTTTCCCGGCAATCAGGTCTTCAACAACCGGCCTGATCTCAGCCCGATCAACATCGTAAAAAACATCTATGCCCACCTGATTAAAACCCATCAGCGGACGCATTCCAATACCACCGACAATCAGGGAGGTTACGTTGTTGTCTGCCAGGAGATTGACAGGAACCATACATCCTCCCTGGACATGTTCCTGATTGGCAAGAGTTGAAACCTCTTTTATCTTGCCTCCTTCCACATCCACAAATGTAAATACATCACAGTGACCGAAATGACCGGCCCTCTGACCATCCATGCCGCCATTCCCTAAAGATGGGACAGCTATTCTTCCGTTTTCCATAATCGTTTTTCCTCCTAATCCAGATAAACTGGAAATTTTTAGTTGATTCCTTTACAGCCCTTCGGAGCCGGGCAAAGCATACGCGCCGCCATAAATCCTTATCATCTTTCCCATTACAAGCGCTTCAGACACTACCACCCTTGCCTCGGCCAGGACCCTGCCAAAGGTCTGACGGGAAACATTCATGCGACCTGCCGCAGTTTCC
>JAYEGR010000122.1:0-9586 GCA_034659175.1 Thermodesulfobacteriota bacterium
ACGTTCACGAGCACGAAAACCACCTATAAGAGCTAAAGCTGCCCGCCTAAAAGGCGGGGGTTTTAACCTTAAAATGAGACGAAATAAAACTTACCTCCCTCTATGCCTGGTGAACGTTTACGATTTGTCCAGCCCGCATGACGGGAAAAAAATGAAACAAACAAGTCCTTCTTGACATGGATGGTTCATTTTTTGTAACCTCTTAAGTAATATTTCCACACAAGCCGAATATTTACACAATTGACATAGAGTAATGGAGTGTTTTTTGAAATAAAAAATCTGCTGCTTATACTGTTTCTATGTTTATCAACACACCAATTGCAGGCCGGCGAAACGGTCACTGCCCAGGGGATGAGTTTTTTTGAACCGGGCAGGGAGGCTATTGCCCGGTAAAATAAAAGGCCCTTGATGAGGCAAAACGTGAAGCCATTGAAAAGGCTATCGGTACTTCTGTTGTGTCCATAACCGTGGTTGAAAATTCTACAGTCAGAGAAAAATTGACCTTATTGTAAAAAACGTCCCTTCCCATGCCAATGCCCTGGAAATTGCAAATACCTTTAAATCAGATGTGAGCAATGTGGTCTCCGCGGAGTTGATTCAATTCAGCAAAAAGGACGCTGAATACGGTCTGAGTTACGAAGATTGGCCCGAGCACCTGGTCAACGAACTCCAGATGTCATACTTTAAAAATCATTATTTCGAGACGATTCTGGAGGAAATCTCGGGAAACAGAATTACAATCAGGATAAAAAAATAAGTTAATATTTTTAACCATTGCACGGAGGATGTTATGAGAAACAGGACATTTTATTACGCCGGGCTTTATGCGCTGCTGGTACTTCTTCTCTCTTCCTGCGGGACGGGTCGGGAGCAGTTTGATGTCGGTATGCAGTTGAGTCATGCGGGCAAATACAAAGAGGCAATAGCCTACATGGAGCAGGCCGTTGCAAATGAACCGCATAACAAAGAGTACCAAAAGGCCCTTGCGGAATTAAAGGAAAGCCGGGCCGGCAAGTTTGTGGCGCAAGGCAAAAAAGAGCTTGGTCCTGCAGACACCATTACAATGGCAGCCATCGACCGTGCCAGGAACAAACTGATCCAGGCCCAGGAGATAGACGCCGAAAACGTGGCCGTAACAGAGTTTGCCAGCGAACTCGAGTCCAAGGAAACAGATCTGCTTTCACGGGTTAAGTCTTTGTATGACCAGGCAAAACAGTATGTTGAATCAGAGGAGTGGCTTAAGGCATATTTTGCCCTGCAGCAAATTCAGACCTATTTCCCAAATTATGAAGACTCATTCCAGTTGCTCACCATGACTGCTGATAAGGGATCTCAAGCCTTGCACGAAAAAGGCAAAGCCCTGTTTGACAAATATGATTTTAAAGGAGCCACGGAGTTGTTTACAAAGGCCCTTTCTCTTAAAGCCGATCACAAGCCATCACAGGAGCATTTGGCCATTGCAAAAAAACGCGATAACAAAGGCTATTTTATCAAAAAGGCACGTAAGGCGGCCCAGGAGCGGAAATGGGAAGACGCTGTAAAGGCATATGATCGTGCCCTTGAATATGACCCACAGGACCAAAAGCTTCCGTCTCTTATAAATCTGGTTCGCACAAAGGCGGTCGATTATTACGTCAAGAAAGCCAATGATCTGATGAATAAGGGGTGGTTGTTCAAGGCATTTGAACATTTCGATCTTGCCGGAAAATATGCCGGAACACCGGAACCTTCTCAATTGGGGCGCCTGCGCCAGGATCTCTGTTCCCGCGCATCCTCTCTGGCCTCCAGCTTCAAAGACCAGGGAAATTTCGGCAGCGCATGGTTCTGGTATATTAAAATCAAGGGGATCAATTCCCAGTTCCCGGGCATCTTTCACCTGACACAGGCCATGGAGGACCGGATCCGGGGAAAGGTTAAAAAAACCATCGCAGTATTTGACTTCAGCAGCCCTTCAGATAATGTCGATGCCGGCATAATCGTTGCCAACAACCTTATTACCTATCTGTTCAAAACAGCCAATGGGGATATCAAGATTCTTGAACGGGAAAACTTGAAATCTATACTGGAAGAAATGAAACTGGGGCAGATCGGCGTTGTGTCGGCAAATTCAGCCAAAGAAATGGGACGTGTTTACGGCATTGACGTGGCAATCATGGGCAGTGTTCTTCTATTCAAGGTGGATTCAATATCATCCAAGGGCACAAAGACCGTGCGCTATGAAATCGGCACAAAGATTGAAGACAATCTTGAATACCTTAACTGGACAGCCAAACATCCGAAGGCTTCTTCGGAATTGCTTGCCAAGGCCCCGCCCGCTAAGGTCCGGGTGCCTGAATATTCGGAAAAGGAGTATGTTGTTGCAAAGCACAAAAAAATCGGTTTTATGCAGATCTCTTTCCGGATCGTGGAGGTGTCCACGGGTGAAAACATCCAGGTCAAGACCATTGAAAAAAAAATCGAGGTTGAAGATTCAGCCAGCGCCGGACTTGCAGAGGCAAAAATAGAATATGATCCATTGGAGATCGCCACTGATACCGAGCTGTTGCAACAGATGACAAACGAAGTGGTTGCAGAACTGGGACGCGAGGCATTAAGGCCACTCCAGAATCTTGAGCAGATATATTTTCAGAAGGGTGAAAATTATATACGGCGGCGTGATATTTTTCCTGCAGCAGAAAATTTTGTTGAGGCGTTGTTTGATGAAAAGCTGAAGAGAATTCAAGGCTCACCCATTACACTGAAAGCAATGGAAAACCTGAATAACATTTTCCGCTATTATCGGGTTAACTAGTAATTCATCTGGAAAGGGTGCAATACAAAAAAGTGACAAATTAATATTTGGCTTGTTCGCAGTGTTATGTTCAACGTGAACGTACTCGTGCTCGTTAACGTGTACGTTCACGGCACGGTGCCCCTAATGTTGAGACTGATTAGCGCAATATTTACATTATCTTACTGGTGTCACTTTTTTGTATTGCACCCATCTGGAAAATGATAACTTTCCGGATGAAGCTGTTAGGGATGTGGAAATAAATAATTCTACTAATATATTTTTAGCCGACTGATAACCGCTTGAAACTATAATTTCATTTCCGGACGGCCACTATTCAAGGTGGGAGATAATTTATGACGCGTACAAGCCATTTTCTTCTGCTCGCCGTTGCGTTTTTTTCAATATTCGGGACTGTCACTGTGTCCCGTGCGAATAGAGAGGCGCTGGCAATCTTCAATTTCCGGTCGACAAACATGGAAGCCATGGGATATAACGGCGAGATTCTGTTTGCCCTGCTTTCCGCACTGGACCATAATCATTTACCCGCGCTGTATCATCAGAGTTCGGAAGATTTAGGTTTTTTCTCAAGTAAAAATGTGCAAAATTGCCAACATGTTTTAGCGTAACATGTTGAAATTACAGCAATAATTTAAAACAACCATACAAAAAATGCACAGCTTTACTTGAGAGATAAATTTATTGTAATTTCAATTGGTTACGATATTACCTCCCTATTTCTTCCGAACTCTGATCATAAAGTCAGCGAACGTAAACGATTACCCAACGGCCTGCCGGTTTCTTATGCGAAAACCTTGTCAAAAACTTTAAACGCCTTTCGGATAAACGGGACATCATCCGCGAGTTCGAGATACGACTCTCCACTCAATTCCCGGGTGACCAGTTCATCGCTTGCAGGGAGGATCCCGGCAAGCGGCAGATCCGAGGCTGCGGCGGCCTCCTCGATCTTTGAGGTCAGTTCAGGCGGAACCGGGTCAGGTGCCCGGTTGATAATCAGGTACTTTTTTCCAATGTCCAGGCCCAGGGGTTCCGTAAGATCTGAAATCCTTCCGGCCGTGAGAATTCCGCGGGAGGATGGGTCTGATATAACGAGCAGGACATCTATTTTCCGCAGGTTCATCCGGCTCATATGCTCCATGCCCGCCTCATTATCAACAAGGATATTTTTATAATTGCCGCCAAGCCGGTCTATAGTCATTGCCAGATACTGGTTGGCCGCACAGTAGCAGCCAGGGCCGTCCGGATGGCCCATGGCCAGAAGATCA
This sequence comes from Thermodesulfobacteriota bacterium, assembly GCA_034659175.1. GTDB lineage: Bacteria > Desulfobacterota > Desulfobulbia > Desulfobulbales > DAOVYS01 > DAOVYS01. The sequence goes on from JAYEGR010000122.1 coordinate 4,057, forward strand.
AATCCGGTTGCCTCCACCAGCGACTGGTGGACCATCATTTCCATGTACTGGTCCCGAGTCATATTCGGGGGCGGTTCCTTCTTAAGATCCTTTCTGATTTTCCCGATCGTGAGATCCACGTCCATTGCCAGAAGCTCGTTTAAATTTATATTGGAATCCGCATCAACCGCCAGAATAGGTGTGGATCCTTTTTTTAGAAAATATTTTATCAAAAGCGCTGAAATAGTGGTCTTCCCGGTCCCACCCTTTCCAGTCATGGCAATAATCCGTGTCATAATGTATCTCCAAATCCGGCGAAACCGGAAAAATTGTCTGTTCAATTTTTCTAAGGTATTAAAAAATTAAAATTCCTATACTATTTTTAATATTTAAGTTTCTTATATACACAATATTTCTCCATTTTTTTATTAAAGTTTTCGTGTGCAGAAAACATATAATAAAAAATGCTGAAATCAAGTGGAAATTCCAGCCAAAAATATTTGAATTTTTTGGGGTTCAACGGGGCAAGGTTTAGTGAACGGTTACATTTAACCTTGCAACTTGAAACGCAGTTGGTATGTTAGCGCATCTAAACGATTGTAAACGATCACAGGCACCGCATCCGGTCTCGCAGGCTCGCTTACTGCGCGTGATCAGTTATAAACTGATTTTCATCTGAAAACAGACTATATACATTTTTTTAAGGAGACGACTCATGGATTACAGGGCCACGCTCAATCTGCCCAAGACCAAATTCAAGATGAAGGCCGATCTTTCCCGGAAAGAACCGGAACTTCTCAAACGCTGGGACAAAGAAGACCTCTACGGCCAGGTAAACTCGGCCACTGCCGGTCGTCCGCTTTATCTTCTGCATGACGGGCCGCCGTATGCAAACGGCCATATTCATCTTGGAACCGCCTTTAACAAAGTATTAAAGGATATAATATTAAAATCAAAACGCATGGCCGGTTTTCATAGTCCGTACGTACCGGGATGGGATTGCCACGGTCTTCCCATTGAACATAATGTGGACAAGGAACTGGGCAAAAAGAAACAGGAGATTTCAAAGCTCAAATTCCGCAACAAATGCCGGGATTATGCAAAAAAATGGATAAAGATCCAGAAAGCGGAATTCAAGCGGCTGGGCGTTCTGGGAGACTGGGACAACCCCTATCTCACCATGAACTACGACTATGAGGCAAGTATTGCACGGGAATTCAACCGGTTCCTCATGTCAGGGTCCGTGGTCCGAAGCAAAAAGCCGGTCTACTGGTGCTCATCCTGCAAAACCGCCCTTGCCGAGGCTGAAATTGAATATCATGATCACACATCTCCGTCGATCTATGTAAAATTCAAGGTAACCGACGATCTGGGTGACGTGATTCCGGAACTGGCAGGGAAAGAGGTCTTTGCGGTTATCTGGACTACAACTCCCTGGACCCTGCCCGCAAATCTTGCAATTGCCTTTCATCCGGATTTCCCCTATTCAGCGGTTAATGCAGGCGGCGAGATCTGGATTGTAGCCCAGGGCCTTGTGGAACAGCTTTCAGAAGAGCTTAAAGACGTTGTTGACAACATCAAAATCCTGACAACCTTTTCAGCAGGGCTTCTTGAAGGCCGCACTTGCGACCATCCATTTATAGAACGTGAATCGCTCATGATACTTGCCCCGTATGTTACGCTTGAAACCGGGACAGGGTGTGTGCATACAGCGCCCGGTCACGGCCGGGAGGATTATATAAGCGGCGTCAGGTACGACCTTCCCATGCTCTCGCCGGTGGACGACAACGGAAAATTCACCGACCAGGCAGGGCCGTACGCATCAATGAATATTTTTGACGCAAACAAGGCAATAAACAGGGACATGGCTGAAAAGGGCGTCTTAATCAAAGAGGATTCCCTTACCCATAGTTATCCCCACTGCTGGCGCTGTAAAAGGCCGGTAATTTTCAGGGCCACGGAACAGTGGTTTATTTCCATGGAAAAAAACGACCTGCGCAAAAAGGCCCTGGCCGCCATAAAGGATGTCACCTGGACGCCCAAATGGGGAATAAAGCGCATCCTGGGCATGGTTGATGTGCGTCCGGACTGGTGTCTTTCCAGGCAGCGGGCCTGGGGTGTGCCGATCACGGTTATTTACTGTGAAAAGTGCGGGGAGATCATTAATAATAAAGAGGTTGCTGAAAAAATAGACCAACTCTTTAAAAAGCAAGGGGCAAACAGTTGGTTCACGCACGATGCATCTGATTTCCTCGGCCCGGATACCCGGTGTCCGAAATGCGGGTCAGACTCTTTTAAAAAGGAAGAGGATATCTTAGATGTCTGGTTTGACTCCGGCGTAAGCTATGCCGCGGTGCTTGAAGAAACTGAGGGCCTTTCCACCCCGTGTGATCTTTATCTTGAAGGCAGCGACCAGCACCGCGGATGGTTCCAGAGTTCGCTCCTGGCATCTGTCGGCACACGCGGGATTCCGCCCTACCGGAATGTTTTGACACACGGATTTGTGGTGGACGGCAAGGGCAAAAAAATGTCCAAGAGTCTGGGCAACGTGATTGCCCCTTCCGAAATAATTGACAAGCATGGCGCGGAAATCTTAAGGCTCTGGGTCGCATCCGAGGATTACAGGGACGACATCAAGATCTCAAACGAGATCCTGGGGCAGCTCACGGACGCTTATCGAAAGATCAGAAACACGATCCGCTACATGTTGAGCAATCTGTTTGATTTCGATCCATCTGCCGACTCCGTGGCCGTTGCCGACATGGAGGAGCTGGACCAGTGCGCGCTTCACCAGTTTGAATTACTTAAAACAAAGGTGAAAAAGGCATATGAATCATTTGATTTTCACTCGATCTTCCACGCGGTCCACAATTTCTGCACAGTGACCATGAGTTCCCTTTATCTTGACATCTTAAAAGACCGTCTTTACACGGCCCCGCCGACATCCAAGGCCAGAAGGTCGGCCCAGACCGTACTTTTCGAGATCGTGGACGGCCTGTTAAGACTGATGGCGCCGGTTCTAAGTTTCACGTCTGTCGAGGCATGGGAATACCTGCCCCAGGTATCAGGGCGGGAATCAAATATCTTTCTGGCAACATTTCCCAAAGAGCGTAAGGATTTTCTGCATGAAGAGCTTGCAACAAAATGGCAGCGGATTCTTGAGGTCAGGTCGGAAATCACAAAGGCGCTTGAGATCGCCAGGCAGGACAAGGTGATAGGCCATTCGCTCGAAGCCGAAGTCCTTGTCTCGGTAAAGGGAGACCTTGCCGATTTCTTAAAAGAGCGCCTGGATACGTTTCAGACCATCTCCATTGTCTCGGCAATGCGGCAGGTGGATGAAATTAAAGGCGCCTGTTACCGGGCGGATACGATCGAAGATATGTCCGTACTTGTAAGGCCGGCGCCGGGAGAGAAATGCGAGCGGTGCTGGATGCGGTCCGAATCCGTGGGACAGGATAGCGATCATCCTCAGTTATGCGCACGCTGCGTTTCCGTCATGGGGGAGTTGGCCTGAATTCGGGATTCAGGGTTCAAGGTTCAGGGTTCAGGGGGTCTTGTTTCCCTGCTCCCGCGTGGGAACGAATGAGAAATACCCCCGGTAGCAAATTCTTATACACATGATGAATGTTTACAAATCTGGAAAATCGGAACTGACACTGATCATTCCGGCGCTTGCCGTGGTACTGGGGGACCAGTTGTCCAAGTGGTGGATTCTGGAGACCTTTGCCCTGCATGAAACAGAGGTCGTGATCCCCGGATTATTCAATCTCACCTTTGTTATGAATTCCGGCGCTGCATTCGGACTCTTTGCAGGCGACCTCACCTTCGGCAGACAATTCTTTTTTATTGCAGTTGCAATAACAGCCCTTGTTGTTCTGTTCTTCGCATACCGCCATTTGAAATCTCAAGGCCGAATTTACGTCATTGCAATAGGACTCATTGCAGGCGGAGCGATTGGAAACCTGATTGACCGAATACGGTTCGGCGCGGTTATTGATTTTTTCGTTTTCTACATCAATCAATACCACTGGCCGGCCTTTAACATCGCGGATTCCGCAATCTGTATCGGAGCAGGATTGTTGCTCCTGGGAAATTTTTTCATTTCACATCCAGGCGAAAACCAAAACAAAAAGTAATAAAAACACTCGGTCCGGGTTGAAAAGGTTCAGGGTTCACGGTTAACTGCTTTGCAGTTTGAACCGGGAACCTTTAACCATATTTGGAGTTACTCATGAGCGGAAATAAAAACACCAAGCTTGCCCTCCTGTTCCCTGGACAGGGTTCACAATACATTGGAATGGGAAAGGAGTTTCTTAAAGCAGATCCGGAAAGCCGGGCGCTTATGGAAAAGGCTGAGTCTGTGAGCGGTCTTCCCTTAAAAAAACTCTGCCTTGAAGGTCCAATGCAGGAAATGACACAAACCGTAAACCTCCAGCCCGCCTTTACGGTCACAAACCTGATATGCCTGCAGGCAGTTAAAAAAGCAGGGATCAGGCCGGACTTTGTTGCAGGGCACAGCCTGGGAGAATACGCAGCCCTCTGCGCGGCGGATTCACTGTCGCCTGAAGATACGCTGACCCTTGTTTCGGAAAGGGGCCGGTTAATGGACCGTGAGGCGGAAAAACATCCCGGCGGCATGGCGGCCGTGCTCGGTCTAAACCTGGATAACGTGGTTGAGATCTTAAATAATCTGTCAGGTGACGGGGTGATTTCCGCGGCCAACCATAACTCAAAGCTTCAGGTCGTTATTTCCGGCGAACGGTCAGCCATTAAAGAAGCCACGTCCGCGGTTGAAGCAAAAGGCGGAAAGGTGATCGTTCTAAAGGTAAGCGGGGCCTGGCACAGCAACCTGATTCATGATGCGATGGCTGATTTTTCCGCTGCCATGGAAAAGGTCGAGTTTCATCCTCCTTTAATTCCCCTTCTTTTTAATGTTACCGCCGAAATTGAGACCGATGTGTACGAAATCCGCCGGATCATGGTGCGCCAGATTGCCTCAATGGTAAAATGGCATAACATTATCAATAATTTAGCCGACAAGGGTGTAAGGACCTTTATCGAGGTAGGCCCTGGAAAGGTGCTGACCAAGCTTCTCAAAAGAATTCTCCCACGGGAAACAAAATATACAGGCCTCCAGATCGACAATCCTGAAACACTGGACAACTGCCTGGAAAAAATTTCATTATAAGGTAAGATGAGTTTATGAATCCAGAAGAGTTGTTAAATATGATCCAGGGCGGTGAGTCATCAACTGTGGAATTTAAAACAGAAGATGTGCACCCTGTTTCTCTTGCTGAAGAAATAGTGGCTTTTGCTAATTTTGAAGGAGGAAGTGTTTTAATTGGGGTGGATGATAGTGGTGAAATCTGCGGTTGCGAGCGAGGTGACCTGGATGAATTTATTGTAAATGTTTGTCGAAATAATGGCACTGGTTCAGTTTAATTGGGGAGTATTCCCGGATTGTTACGGTTTGCCTTCTTCATCTATTTTTGACAAAAATTTTGGCCCTGATTTTATGCATTGTTGGCGCTGAAATCATGCTCCAAAATGA
>JAYEGR010000123.1:0-9572 GCA_034659175.1 Thermodesulfobacteriota bacterium
TTATGTGGACAAACCAAAGGCCGAGGAAAACTTGGACCGTCCGGCAAAATGAGTGTTCCCATTAAAGATGTTTGGGTGTATCCTCTCGACAAGAAGTTCAGGAGCATTTTGAAAAATTGACTCATGATTAAAAATTCACCCCCAAGGGGTATAAAAAACAAGAAAATTACCACTAAGGCACTAAAAAAAACCGCTGGACAAAAAGAGACAAAGATACCGGCAGGTTCAAAGTTCCCGTGAACGTTTACGAAGATACAAGGGGTTGAAATACACATTTCCCCTTGACACACGGCACAATAGTTGGTATTTGATCCCGTTTAGCACATTCTGATTCCGCATCTGGAAGAAGTAAACGTTTACGGTTATCAGTTATACAGTTCATGGTAAAAAATGCTTCAGTCATTGCATAGTTTAATTGGAAAAAGCGGCAACTGTGAACGATTAAAGCCTGTCAGGTGTTTTTGTTTCCGAATAGGCGCGTAGCTCAGGGGGAGAGCGCTACCTTGACACGGTAGAAGTCGGCGGTTCAAAACCGCCCGCGCCTACCAGCGGTTCTTGCCTGATCCTTCAAACCAATAACAAACCATTGTTTAAAGTCCAAGGGTTCAGTATCCATTGAATTGTACAATTTTTCCCCATTCCATTAATTTTACCAGGCATGCATCATAAGTTTGTCAACCTCTGAACCTTATATGACTGACATATCCATTTCCCTGCCAGGGGGAGAAGTAAAAAGAATCCCAAAAGGCTCCTCGGCGGCTGATGCGTTGCGCGTGCTTGTTTCCAACAAGGAACGTAAACGTTCGGTTGCGGTTCGCATCGGGGACGATCTCCAGGATCTTTCAACTCCGTTCAATGACGACACTGAACTTATCCCGGTCACAAACGACACTCCGGAAGGGCTTGCCATTATAAGGCACAGTGCGGCCCACGTTATGGCCCAGGCCGTGCTTGATCTCTTTGGCCATGATGTCAAAGTCGCCATCGGCCCTGTCATTGAAGATGGTTTTTATTACGATTTTGATAAAAGTGAACCCTTTTCTCCTGATGATTTTGAACGTATCGAGGCCAGGATGAAAGAGATTGTGTCCGCTGGTCTGGTCTTTGAAAAAACAGCAGTCCCGGTTGATGAGGCAATTAGTCTGTTTGAAGAAAAGGGGCAGAGCTATAAGGTTGACCTTTTAAAAGAGATCAAGGCGGATACCGTCAATCTTTACCGGCAGGGAGATTTTGTAGATCTGTGCCGCGGCCCGCACATTCCGCACACCGGATTTATAAAGGCGTTTAAACTGACCAGCCTGGCTGGAGCATATTGGCGTGGAGATGAAAACAACGCCATGCTCCAGCGTATATACGGCACTGCTTTTTCCGATCCCAAGGCCCTGAAAAAATATCTGCATAATATTGAAGAGGCAAAAAAGAGGGATCATCGAAAATTGGGCAGGGAACTGGAATTGTTTACGATCCAGGAACAGATAGGCCCTGGCCTGATTCTCTGGATGCCGAAGGGAGCGCTGCTCCGTAACCTGATCGAAGACTACTGGAAAAAAGAGCATTACCGGAACGGTTATGAACTCCTTTTCACGCCCCATATAGCTAAACGCGATCTGTGGAAGACCAGCGGGCATCTTGATTTCTATGGTGAGAACATGTATTCCGCCATGGAGATTGATGATGTCAGCTACCAGATTAAACCCATGAACTGCCCCTTCCACATCGCCATTTACAAAACAAAAATAAGAAGTTACCGAGAATTTCCGATTCGGTGGTGTGAACTGGGTACGGTATACCGTTATGAGAGGACCGGGGTGCTGCACGGTCTCATGCGTGTGCGGGGATTCACGCAGGATGATGCGCACATATTCTGCCGCCCGGATCAGCTTGAATCAGAGATATTCAAAATACTGAATTTAAATCTGCATATCTTAAAGACCTTTGGTTTTGATGAGTATGATATTTATCTCTCCACCCAGCCTGAAAAATATGTCGGGAGCGATGAACACTGGCAAAAATCGACTGAAGCGCTGAAGATCGCCCTTAAAAAAAAGGGACTGGACTATGAAATTGACCCTGGGGAAGGAGTCTTTTACGGTCCAAAGATCGATATAAAGATAAAGGATGTTCTGGGCCGTTCCTGGCAGTGTTCCACAATCCAGGTTGATTTTAATCTTCCTGAACGTTTTAAGATCAGCTATGTCGGGGCTGACGGGAATAACCATCAGCCAATAATGATACACCGTGCTCTCATGGGCTCTCTTGAACGATTTTTCGGAATCATGATCGAGCATTATGCGGGCTGGTTCCCGTTGTGGCTTGCACCGGTACAGGCCAGAATAATGAATATCACCGATTCCCAGCTTGATTTTGCTGAAGAGATTTACGATGAGCTTCGGAAAAATGGTGTTCGTGTTGAAAAGGATGTCCGTAACGAAAAATTGAATCTTAAGATCAGAACCGCGCAGCTTTCCAAGATCCCGTACATGTTGATCATCGGGGACAAGGAGGTTGAATCTCGAACCGTCACGGTTCGTTTGCGTGACGGAAAGAATCTGTCCCCAATGGCGATTTCAGAATTTGTGGATATGGTTCTCAAACAGAACGTTCCGGGAAACGAACAATAGCCCTGTTTTGGTCGTTGGGAGAATTCTTGCATTTGTTTGAAATGAAAGTTTTGAATAGTTATCATTAATGCCTTACACAAATTTCCTGAAATACGTTATAATCATACATATACATAATTCCAAGTCATTCAAGTAATTTTGATCAGGTAAGGAGGTACGCAAATCAAAGGAAGAAAAAAAAGCGTCAGGGGTGGACGGGAAATTAGAGCCAAGGTGAACAACCAAATTCGTGTAGATGAGGTAAGGCTCATTGCTGAAGACGGCGCCCAGGTCGGTATTGTCCCTACAAAGGAAGCGTTGGAAATGGCTGAAGCAAAAGGGTTCGATCTGGTGGAGCTGTCGGCAACCTCTTCCCCTCCGGTATGTCGGATCATGGATTATGGTAAGTTTCGGTACGAGCAGAGCAAAAAACAGCATGATGCCAAAAAGAAACAAACGGTAATTGAAGTCAAAGAGATCAAGCTGCGCCCCAAGACGGAAAAGCATGACTTGGATTTTAAGGTAAGGAATATAAAGAAATTTCTAGAACAAAAAAATAAGGTCAAGGTGACTTTACGTTTTCGCGGAAGAGAAATTATTTACGCGGAAAGCCAGGGCCGCAAGGTTCTGCAAAAAATTGCAGACGAACTGGAGGAAGTAGGTGTCATTCTCCAGCCTCCCAAGATGGAAGGCAGGCAGATGGCCATGTTCATCGGCCCCAAGGTATAATAAATATTGAGCTGATTAAATGAAGAAACGCATTCAATAATAAGGAGTACGGCAAAATGCCTAAAATGAAAACAAACAGAGGCGCCGCCAAACGATTCAAGGCCACGGGTACAGGCAAATTAACCCGGAACAAGGCTTACGGCAGCCATATCCTCACAAAAAAAACTACAAAGAAAAAAAGAAATATGAGGAAGTCGAGTATTGTTGATTCTACAAACGTAGGTGCTCTCAAGAAGCTTTTGCCCTACATTTAACACGACTTTATAACGGATAAAAGGCATCTATATCGGGTTTATATAAGGAGAAGCAAATGCCTAGAGTTACACGCGGATTTAAAGCGCGTCGCAGAAGAAAAAAGATTTTAAAGATGGCCAAAGGGTTTCGTGGAGGTCGGCATCGTCTTTTTAAGACTGCCACCGAGGCGGTAGACAGAGCGCTCTGTTATGCATACAGGGATCGCAGGACCCGGAAACGGGACTTTCGCAGGCTGTGGATTGTACGCATCGGCGCTGCAGCCAAACTGAATGGAATTTCCTACAGCAAATTCATGGGAGGGTTAAAAAAGGCCGGAGTGGAGCTGGACAGAAAGGTCCTGGCAAATATGGCCATCCTTGACCCCAGCGCCTTTACCCAGGTTGCAAAACTTGCGTCTGATAACATTTCCTAACGCTCATTTATAATGGAAGATGAACTAGTACGCCTGAAATCCTCGGCTCTCAAAAGCCTGAATTCCATTGAACAGCCTGAAGGCCTGGAATTATTCCGGGTTCGGTATCTGGGCCGCAAGGGAGAATTTACTCTCCTGATGCGCAAACTGGGTCAAGTTGCGCCTGAAGATCGTCCGCGTCTCGGAAAGCTTGCCAACGATGCCGGAAAGGAAGTCAGGGACGCATTTGATAAAAAGAAATACGAACTGACAGAGTCGGACAACGCAAAGGGATCATCCGCTGTATCACAAACCGATCTCACACTTCCAGGCCGGGCAGCGCCTTTTGGAAATCTGCATCCTGTAACCCGGATTATGGAACAAGTGTGCGGGATTTTTGAAGGGTTGGGATTCGCGGTTGCCGAAGGTCCCGACGTGGAAACCGATTTCTACAACTTCGAGGCCTTGAATATCCCGAAACATCACCCTGCCCGGGATATGCACGACACTTTTTACATCAGCGGCAGCGTGCTTTTAAGGACACACACCTCTCCCATGCAGATCCGGGCAATGAAGAAAAAACGCCCGCCCCTTCGTATGATTGTGCCCGGCAAGGTCTACAGACGCGACTCCGACATTACGCATACCCCTATGTTCCACCAGGTCGAGGGTTTTCTTGTAGACAAAAAGGTCTCTTTCGCGGACCTCAAAGGCGTGCTCTCTGTTTTTATTTCCAAGATGTTTGACAAAGATACGCTGATCCGTTTCAGACCAAGTTTTTTTCCGTTCACCGAACCTAGCGCCGAAGTAGACATCGGCTGCGTGATCTGCAAAGGAAAGGGCTGCCGCGTATGCAAGCAGACCGGTTGGCTTGAGATCCTTGGCGCCGGAATGATCGACCCCGAGGTGTTTAAAATGGTGGAATATGATCCGGAGGAATATACCGGATTTGCGTTCGGGCTTGGAGTTGAGCGAATCGCGATGCTTAAATACGGAATCAACGATATTCGACTTTTCTATGAAAATGATCTGCGTTTTCTCTCACAGTTCTGATAAATTTAAGGGTTATTGAACCTGACAACCTGAGTAGTTATAAAACAGATGAAATTTACTGTTGACTGGCTGAAACAATACGTAGACTTAGACATTACCACTGTCGAACTGGCCCGCCGGCTCACAATGCTTGGCCTTGAGGTTGAGGAAGTCCGGGAACTTCATGGTTTGCTTGATAATGTAAAAATTGCCGATGTGTTGGAGGTTAAGCCCCATTCCAACGCCGACAGGCTTACGGTCTGCGACGTCATGGTCGGCAATGAGACGTTCAGTGTGGTCTGCGGCGCTCCAAATGTAAAGGCGGGGATGCATACTGCCATTGCCCTGCCCGGCGCCATTCTCCCCGGCGGCATAAAGGTCAAAAAGGCCAAGATTCGCGGTGAGAAATCATACGGCATGCTTTGTTCGGAAAAAGATCTCGGCATCAGCGAGAACCATTCCGGAATCATGGAACTTGCAGACAATTTTGAATGCGGCATGGATATTGAGAATGCTCTTTCCTTAAAAGACACGTTAATTGAGATAGACCTCACTCCGAATCGTCCGGACTGTGCAAGTGTCATTGGAATTGCACGGGAGACAGCCGGTTTTACAGGAAAGAAACTGACCTATCCGATTCAGGATGATATTCCGGAGTTGACTGGAGAAAACATACCTTTTTCAATTGGAGTGGAGTCTTTTGATGACTGTCCGCGTTATGCAGCGAGACTGATAACCGATGTAAAAATAGGCCCGTCACCCTGGTGGCTGCAAAAAAGACTGCTTGCCGTAGGACAACGCCCGATCAACAACGTGGTTGATATCACGAATTTTGTTATGCTGGAATATGGTCAGCCCCTGCATGCATTTGATTTCAAGAAACTGGCACAAAATAAAATTGTAGTGCGCAGGGCCCATCCTGATGAAAAAATAACGACATTGGATGGCGTTAAACGTGATCTTGATTCAACCATGCTTTTGATCTGTGACAATGAAAAACCGGTTGCGGTAGCCGGTATAATGGGGGGTGAAAATTCGGAAATCTCTGATGAGACTACGGAGATTCTTCTTGAAAGCGCATGTTTTAACCCGATAACCATTCGTCGGACGGCACGTAATCTCAATATAGGCACTGAATCATCTTATCGTTTCGAGCGCGGCGTTGATCCCGATGGTGCGGCAAGGGCGTTAGAGAGAGTGGCCCGGCTGATGATCGATATCATGGGCGCCAAGGTTGAAAAAGGCGGAGTTGACTTATGCGAAGGAGTAAAACCAAGACATGAAATCACGCTTCGCGTACAACGTGTGAATGATCTCCTGGGAATGGAATTCACGGCAGACCAAATTAAGGATTTTTTAACCGGGATTGAAATTAATGTTAAAATTTTAGATCAGGGAATACTCTCAGTCACACCACCCGGTTTCAGGGTTGACCTTGAACGTGAGGTGGATCTGATTGAAGAGGTAGCCAGGATCAAGGGATTTAACGAATTTCCCGCCACGCTTCCGAGTGTTCCTATGAGTTTTCCGGAAACAGATATAGACCGGGTCTTACGTAAACGGCTTTCCTCTGTTATGATTTCGCTTGGTTTTCATGAGGCAATCAACTACAGTTTTACCTCGGATCAGCATTTTGACATGCTTGGACTGTCCAGTGATGATCCGGCACGGAACGTGGTTCGTTTTTTTAATCCCCTGGCCGAAGATCAGAGCATTATGAGGACAACATTGTTGCCCGGCCTTTTGGAAAACCTTTGTAGGAACATAAACCGCCAAAATCGCGAGGTCCGCCTGTTTGAAATCGGAAAGGTGTTTTATCCGAGGCAGGGCGAGGAATTGCCGGATGAACCGCTTCGCTTGACCGCATTGCTCTCAGGGCGAAGGCTGCCTGGTTCTTCCGCTCTCCATTACGGCGATGAAGTCACGGATATTTTGGATGTAAAGGGTGTTGCAGAGCTGCTTTTAGATGAACTGCACCTGCCTGAAGTTTCCCTGGAAAGAAGCTCTGACACTATATCCTATGTCGAGCCTGACAGCTTTATTTTGATAAAAAGCAAAGACACGAAAATAGGTGAATTCGGAAAATGCACAGGTAAGATGTTAAAGATGTTCGGTATAAAACAGGACGTGTTTTACCTGAGGCTGAACATTGATGAGATCTGTCGGTTACGTCCTGCCGAGACGGTATTTAAGCCTCTTCCAAAATTTCCAGCCGTCAAATGGGACATCGCCGTACTTGTTCCGGAACATGTCGGCGGTGGAGAAATGGTTCAAGCCATTATGAATTCAGGTGGAAAACTGGTGGAAAAGGCAGAAATTTTTGATATCTATCGGGGAAAGACAATTAAGAAAAATTTTAAAAGTGTGGGTATTTCCGTAACATATCGTTCGGAAAAAAATACATTGGATGATAATATCGTCAACGTGGCACACAAAAAAAATATTGAATTGATCCTGTCCGGATTTAAGGGTCAATTGCGAGAGGAATGATATTATGATAGAATCGAATCTGACCCGAAAAGACCTGGCAAAAATTTTACACGAAAAAATGGGTTTTTCCTATAGAGGCGCGGGTGATATTATTGATTCAGCCTTTTTGACCATGAGGCAGACACTGCTTGAAGAGGAATCCATTAAACTGGTTCAGTTCGGCACATTCACTGTTCGAAAAAAGTCTGCCAGGAGAGGACGCAATCCCAGGACAGGCGAGACCATGGAGATTTCCAAAAGAAGCATGGTCAGCTTTAAACCCAGCAAGAATCTCAGGGAAAGAATTAACGACAACTTAAAGTAAGGGCTCACCCAAAATCCGAATAAAAATATTCGGCTTGATGCCGGAAAACAGCTAGAACCACAAAACTGTAAATGTTTGGCAGCGCTTCACAGGGAGGTTGAGCAGGCTGATCAGATATACTTTGGTATGCTGGGCAGCCTGCTTGCCTTTCTGTGGAGTGTTGACGAATTTTTACATTCGAATGACACCCGATCTTGCGTGATCCCTGAATTTGAATACGTTCAATAACCTGATGGCGGACACTGACCGGGCAGACCCGATAAGGAAAGAGATTCCGGATAAGCTTTATTTCAAGATCGGTGAGGTCTGCAAGATCACTGGAGTAAAGCAGCACGCCCTCCGATACTGGGAAACCGAATTCAGTGTCATTCGTCCTCAGAGGGCTTCGTCCAAACAGCGTCTCTATCGTCGGATTGATGTTGAAAACATACTGAAAATAAAAAAACTCCTGCGCGATGACGGATACAGCATAGCTGGCGTAAAAAAAATTTTTTCAAAGGGAAAAGAAAAAGAAAGCGAAAAAACAGCACCTATACGATTCCCAAAAGGAGAACTTATCAAAAACATCAAAATGGAACTAAGGGAAATCAAAAAACTGGTTGATAAATAGTCGTAAATATTCGGCTTGATGCCGGCAAATAGCTAAAATCACGGTCGGGACGTGGCGCAGTCTGGTAGCGCACCTGAATGGGGTTCAGGGGGCCGGAGGTTCGAATCCTCTCGTCCCGACCAGTTATTTCAAGGGGTTACATCGTTAAGGTGTAACCCTTTTCTTGTAGGTAGACGCAAAGGTAAACATTTTTATTTTCAACCTCCTTGTTGGACGACAAAATAATGCCTATAATTTTTTAATTCAACATCCGATCGACAAAAGGTGAATTCTATGGATGACGACATTAAATCTAAAGTAAGACCGAGCTGTGAGGAGTTACAAGGTTATCTCTCCCAAACCCCTATGCCTCAGCAGCCATTTGATCTCTGTGCCGAAGATGATCCTTGGCTTCAATATAATCAGGCGATCGAGGTGTTATCAGAAATAACAAGGTGATGATTATGGACGATTCGTAATTAAGCCAAAGCCAATGAATGGCGATAATATTGTACAGTTGGGCACATACCGCCATGCATTGCGTGGAATAATAGGTTGGATTTACGCCACTTACTTTCCTGATGAATATAAGCCTTTTAGTGGTTCTCCTCAAACAGTCCTTTTTATAAGTCAAAATCAAGATCAGAGTCAGAGTCAGTTTATAAAAATGGTTTTAGATTTGCAAAATAGAATCAATAAGGAAATCACAAAGTCAAAAGATGATCCCAAAAAACTAAGTTTTTTAAACAAAGTGAAGTCTGGATTAAATCACGTGAAAGATGGAACTGCCTTGTTGAACTTATTACTGAAAACCGCACAAGATTTTCGAATTAATATTTCGGAGTTGTCCTCGCTTGTTGGTTGAATTCACAAAAGCGACAAAAACAACAAAGGCAGGCGAATAATGCTTTTCTGTTGCTGTTCTATATTGGGTCAAGATGAGGGGTCAAGCCTGATAAATGTATGATAAATGGGGTCATGATAAATGGGGTCAGAGTAAAATTAAGCTAGGTTTTTAATTTTACTCTGACCCCATTTATCACAATCACTGACCCCATTTATCAGGAGTTGCTATCAACTGGCCTGTTAGAGGACGATTATAAAACTATCCGTCGTCACGAGAGAAGCGGCAGACCCCTGGGAGGCGAAAATTTCATAGATCATCTTGAGCAACTAACTTCC
>JAYEGR010000124.1:0-9352 GCA_034659175.1 Thermodesulfobacteriota bacterium
CTGTCGGCGGCCCATCGTTCAGGATGAGGAGCGCACTCACAAACAAGCTTGACACAATTCCTACCCTCGGCCCATCAAACGGATCGAGTCAGACGCTGAAAGGCGCGCTCCTCATCCTGAACGTTATAAGTAAAAAAATTAGAAAATGAATAATTGGAACATTCCTGAATGGTTAGAAAAAGAAGTGATAGATAGAGATAAAGTCTGTGTGTACTGCGGTATTAAATTTGGATCATCAAAAGCATCAAAAAAAACACAAGCGTCATGGGAACATATAATTAACGATGCTAGCATAATCACTAGAGAAAATATAGCTCGTTGTTGTGTTGCTTGTAATTCAAGCAAAGGAACTAAAAAACTTTCAGATTGGATAAATTCTAATTATTGTAAAAAGAAAGGCATAAAAAAAACACCGTCGCTGATGTAATTAAAAAAGCATTAAATAAAAACTTATAACCAGCCGCTTAACTCTGAGCGGGAAAAGTCGGTCTGAATTCGGATAGTTTAAATAACTCAAAACCCTGAGCGCCGCCAGGTTAGCTCATCGTTAGCCATAGAAAAAATAGTATGAGTACAGCATTATCACAAACGATAAAATTAGCTGACGAAATAGAAAAATTTCCACTGGGCAACTGTGGTCCAAGTGATGACCCTGATAAGCAGACAGCTTTCCTTTATGCTTTTCGTGACATGGCAAAAAGATTTGTAGCTTCAGCAAAAAGAATTGGTGATCCTGATCTTTCAGAAATGATGCTCAGTAATCAAGCAAAATTTGAGGAGTTACTAACTGATTGAATTTACAGGATGTCCAGCCTTACATTGGTAGCCCAAAGTACTAATACAAATGTAAAAGGAAAGTCATTTAATGAGAGTTTATCTTGATTGTTGTAGTCTCCAGCGTCCCTTTGATGATAAATCCCAACCGAGAATAGCGGTTGAAGCTGAAGCGGTACTCGTTGTTCTCTCATTGTGTGAGTCAGACCACTTGAAGCTCATCTCTTCGGAGGCTCTGCTATTCGAGATTGGTCGAATTCCGGATCAGACCCGTAAAGACGATGCTTTGGCAATGCTCAAAATAGCAAAGGAAACTGTTGAGCTGACACCGGAACTTGAAGCATTGGCTAAAAGATTTAGGTCATCAGGTCTGAAATCATTGGACGCTTTGCATTTGGCATCCGCATCCATTTCAAAAGCTGATTACTTTTGTACATGTGATGATAAGTTTTTTAAAAAAGCTAAAAGTTTCGAGAGATTAGATACCACGGTAGTATCACCCACAGAGCTGGTGATGGAGGTAGACATATGAATACAGAGACCAGACCGATATCTGAAATTAGCCGTCGGGCTACTCAAATTCTTTTTAAGGAGATGGGTGTTATTGACACCATTCGATTTATGAATCAGTTCTCGGTCGGTCAAGGCGACTATACAAAGGAGCGTGAGAAGTGGCTGGGTGATATATCCCTGGATGATGCCATCTCCCAAATTAAGGCCAAGAGAAATAAAGCCCAACCAGGCGCTTGAGATGGACTGGGCAAAGCCGTGCCGTTTTTGAAAGGCAGCATTTGACCGATAGTTTTTACCTTTATCATAGTTTTTCGGTTATCGTTGCCCAGCCACTCAGCTCTACGTTATGGCTATTTGATGATTTTTGACCCTTTTGGGATATTTGAAAAAAACTCATATTTTCAAAAAATAACATAATGCTAAGTTGCAGGACTGACCTAAAAATAACTTACCAATAAATGACACAAACAATGGAAATCGCCAGTTTTATTCAAATCGCCAAACACCTTACCCCGCCCTTGCTACTAGTCGGACTAGCGGTGTATTTGGGCTTTAGCATTCACAACAAAATGTTAAACAAAGACGTGTTGAGCAAGCCCAACGCCAAGGACAGCGGCAATCTCAAGCTCAAGATATTGCAATACGGCTTCTGGCTGATTGTCATTCTCGCCATTTTGGGTGTTGGCTTGGCCTTTTTCCAAATCTGGATGGATGCCCAACAGGCCAAATCATGAACCTCGCCTCCTTTCTCAATCATCCCCTCACTCTTATCGGCCTAGTGTTGTTGGGGGCATTCGGTCTGTTCAAGCTGATTCTGAAATCCGGCTTATTGAGCAAAGTCACAGGGAAGGAAACCGCGCCGATCCTACACAAGCTGTTGAACTTCGGCTTTGTGCTGGCGCTGAGCGTCGTGGTTGCCGGTTTCGGTTTGGAAGCCTGGAAAATCCATAAACAGATTGACCAAATCCAGCAGGCAAAAAAAGCGGTAATCGGTGAAATTCTGACCAATATCAGTAGTCTTGACGAACGACTCGGTTTTTTCCAGCAAATCTTGGAGCCGGACACGTTTGCACGACAACTGGATGAAGTACGGCAGAAAGTAGTGCCCGCGCTCAGACGAAATTTTGCCGTGGGTTACAACCGTCTCATCATGGAACAAAAAATCACCACTCTACGCCAGATGATGAACAGCAGCCCCTTACCCACGGCCAGCGGGCGTTCGTTGTTGGAAAACCTGCGCGACAGCGGTATGGACACGGAAACATTCCGCAAGTTCTACGACCAATTAGCGGAAGTCGAGCGTGTCACCGAAGACTTTCTGGATACGCTTGAATACATCGGAACAATGGGAGAAGAACCGAGCGTGCTACATACAGGGTACAGCAATAGGAAACTAAAAGTAGCGGCGCGTAACATATCCATCGAATCTCAAGTGGCTTATTTATACGCTCTTGCCATTTTGCGTGATGCCAACACAGGCCCACATGCTGTGCCGTTGCCGGATTCCGCCGCAACGACCCTGCAAGCCCTGGAGCATTTGCAACCAAAGGAATTAATTAACCGGAAACAAACAGCCATTTTGCTGTCGGAACTGATGAAACAAAAATCCCAAGTGATCGCGGAAAAAACCGCCTTGCTTTCTCTGGCAAAACAATTGAACCAGGAAAAATTGCGTAACTTCAAGGGACTCGACGAACGGCTCAAAATCAATCCGACCGACACCTGGAACGAAGTCGTCGGCAAAGCCATCTCCTTGCGCCAATTCGGACGCACGGCGGAAGCTGTGGCCGCATTTTCCCGTTACGGCGACATGTTTGCCGCGACGGATCCCACAGCTAGGCGATATGCCCACACTGCTCAGCAATTCACTACCCAACTGGATATATTGGGCATATCAGGAGGCGCGTACATTTTCGAGATCAAGCCCGGCGGCACAGCCGCGCAAGCCGGCTTGGAAGTGGAAGACATTATCATCGAATACAACGGCCACGTCATTACCGATATGTCGGTTTTTGTCGAAGCGGCGAAATCCGCGCAAGCCGCTGATACCGTACCGATTACCTGGCTTAGGCTAAATGCCCGAGACCGCTTCGAGCGGCACGACAAAACTGTTACCGGCGGCACTTTGGGAGCCGGAATAATGCCGATTTAGAGGGATAAAAAGGGATAATAAAGCTTGGGGTAAGGTCTTGAAATATAAAATTTATCAATGCAGGAAAAAGCGATTTTTCAAGACCTTACCATTTGCCAGGCCTGGCCCCTTTTTTCAGGATTAAGCTGAATGAGACGATTATAACAAACCAGGAATGGAATGCTCCCTTCAGGATATTGCGTAACAAGGCCTGTTATGAAAAATGATGCTGATATTTCTATTCAATGGACGCTTCAAGATATTGCTGACTACGAATATCTGCTCTACTGTGACCTGGATGGAGATGAGGATTATCTTCATGAAAGAGACAGGCATATTTTTTTGGAATGGCCGGGAAAAGCCAAAAAGAGTCAGATTTTTGAAGACCCTGATAAGACCGCGCTTTTCCGTTTCTGGCTGGAGAATCGTCGCTGGAAAATGGCTAATGCTGAAAAATGTCTTCTACCGGGGCCTCCCGTCACCAAGGCCATGGGGATACTGAAAACGCTTGTCACATTGTCAGGCCTCTTGTCAGGGTTCTGCCTGGTCAAAAACCTGCTCTATTATGAGGGCAATCTTCCGACCAATGTGAGTTATTATTTTCTTCTGGTAATTCTGCTTCAGGTTTTCTTGTTGATTTTTATCGTTCTCACTCCGGTAATAATGAGAACCCGGGCTGTTGATCAACTTCATCAGAATGTGAGTCTCATCGCCGGCATACTCATGCCTGTTTTCACTTGGATGAGTGAAAAAGCATATTCGGCCGGACTGAAACTGATTCCTGGAAAAAAGCGTATGGAAATGCCGGCCTGGAAAGATGAAATAATCATACGCGCGCCTCTTTATAATCAAGCCGTTCGCTGGAACTTTGCCTCTATTATTCAAAGGTTCGGCATCGCCTTTAACCTGGCCGCCATCATCACTTTTTCCGTGACTATCGGCTTTAGTGATCGGGCCTTCGGCTGGCAGAGCACTATTGACGTTGCTGATGATACTGTTTACCATGTTTGCCGAAATCTGGCACTGCCATGGGGTTGCTTTATCGGAGAAGGCACAGGATATCCAAGCCTTGAACAGATTGAGGGAACCCGCGTTATCCGCAGCATGGGCAGTACTCATCTCTCTGCCGGCAATCTACATTCCTGGTGGCCCTTTCTTATTTTAGCCACAGCTTTCTATGGTTTTCTCCCCAGACTGCTGCTGGCCCTGTGGATTCGGAAAAAAATTAAAATTGTATTCAGCAGCCTCAGTTTTAATGATTATGAAAGTGATAAACTCTACCGCCGCCTGACAACCAATATTGTCGTGGAGACCCCCAAAAAGGAAGAAGTGAAATTAGAAGCTGTTACAGTGCATGAAAATTTACAGAAAGCACCACCTGACCAACCCACTGAATCACCCACTGAACAATTCAGGGATCTCAGGGAAAGTTGTATCCTTCTCACTGTTGATCTTGAGGGGGAGCTTGATATACAATCACTTAGAGAAGAACTCACCAAACATTTCGGACGGGAAATTCAAGAATGTCTTATTTTCGGCCAAAGCGCCGCTCATGATCGGCAGTTGGAAGAGGCCCTGAAAAATAAAAAAATCGCCTATTTGGCTATTATTGATCAGGACTGGAATGCTCCAACAGGTCAGGATATAGAACGAATTCAGAAATTCATCTCCGCAGCCGGTGATCAATCTTTGCTTACTATTCTATTGACCGGCATTCCTGAAGACGGCTCCCCCACTAATACTGACCCGGAACACCTCAAGGTGTGGAAAAGGCAAATTGCCAAACTCCATGACCCACGAATCGGGGTTGAAGCCTTAATTAAGTAGATTCCACTAATTCGATGTCAATTATGTCAGACCTTCCGATTTTTGCTTTTGTTGGTCATCCCAATGTGGGGAAAACCTCTGTCCTGTCTACCCTGGCTGAATGCGATACGGCTGAAATCGACAGAACACCGGGTACCACGAAAGTCAACATTCGTTACCCATTGGAAATTGATGGAAAAACTCTTATCCAGCTTGTCGATACACCTGGATTTGATCACCACCAGGATATGGTTGAGTGGTTTGAAAACAATTACAGTAAATACTCCAATCCGGCACAGGCATTTATTGAAGAATACATTAAGCAACCCCGGTATGACCATGACTGTCGGATTATGAAAATCATCGCTGATGGGGCTATAGTCCTTTACGTGGTTGATGATTCCAATCCTGTCCGCCAAGCAGACAAGAATGAAATGCGTATCCTCAGCCTTGCCGGCGGTTCCCGTATGGCCGTAATCAATTCCCACAAAGAAAGCGGCAAAACCCGGGAGAAATGGCTTCGTGAATTACGACCGAACTTTTCCATTATCCGTCAATTCAACGCCCATAATTCCTGGTACCCCGAGCGTAAAGAATTGTTAAAGGCCATCCGTGAAGTCGATGACGATTTCAGGCAAAGGATCGACTCTTGCCTGCAAGCATTGGCGGCGGACTGGAATAATCGTCTCAGAGTGGCTGCCGAGGCCATCACGGAGTTGTTACGAAATTGTCTTAAATACCGGGTGTCTGAAAATATCAAAGGTCTGTCAGATGAAGCAATTGATAAGAAAAGGCGTGAACTGGAAGAAAAATACAGGAATGAAGTGCGCCGTCAAATCTCGGTAACCGAGAGAAAAATCCGTAAACTCTTCAAACATACCCTGTGGCAAAAAAAATTGGATGAGCATCCGGTACGTTCAGGGGATATCTTTGCCGAGGAAATAGTTAAGGCTCTGGGTATGACTAGATGGCAACTGACTGTTGCCACTGCACTGGTCGGCGCTGCCATTGGCGGTTCAATCGATGCCATGATGTGCGGGACCACTTTTTTGACAGGTACCATTGTCGGCGCTGCCGGTGGCGTACTCACAGGCTACTTCAGCACGTCGACTCTAGTTGATGTGGAGATTCCAAACCGTCTGATGTCAATGATACTGCCGTCTTCAGATAAAGATATTCAGGTTATGGCTGTTGACAACCCCAATTTTGTTGCCGTCATCCTTGACTGGATGCTGCTTTACTGCCATGAAGCCATGCGCTGGTCCCATGCCCGGAGAGATAACAATGAAGCAAAAAACAGCAAGGTCGGCTTTGTTCACCAAATAAGCAGACAAGAACTGGCCATACAGGCCGCTTTCATCGCCTGGGTCAAAAAAGGCAAGACCAGTAATGCCTTCCCCGATCCCATGAAAAATTTTAAGGAGTTCATTGTTGAACTGCTTAAAAAAATTTCCAACGGCAGACTTCTGCCTGAAACTAAAAATGAAAAATCACTTCCGGATGCCTGATAACAACATTCGGGCATGATGAAGAGGAGGGCGAATAGCAGGGCTATTTAACCGACGAGCTACGCAGCCACACGGGATGGATCGGCGCATGAAAATTGGAGGTGACACCATGAATAGCATGGCCTATAGAGGGTATCTTGCAAAAATCAACTTTGGCAGACACCTTATATGGGTTCACCCGAAACTCTAAAACGAATTGGCTGCAAGGCTCATATTATTTATAAAATCAAATAGTTGCGCCAAATCAAAAAGTTGATTATATTATATGCACAGGTACTCCGGCAGGCTGTGGCGAAAACTATAGTAAACCATAATGAGCCAAGACTAAGCGCATGCAGGCAAACGAGCCTGCGAAACTCCGGATGAGGCGTTTGTAAACGATTACTAATTTTTATGCTATCTTCCAGCCCTGATTCTACAGATTGGAACGGCGCCGATCGCCGTAGCAGTTCCTATGTCCGCCGGCAGAGAGGTGATCGTCGATCTCGACTGGAGCGGCGGCTTGACAGACGGATTGCATCGACCGCCCGGCACAGCCTGTCACTAAAAAACCGGCTTCGTATGCTGATACATCCACGCCTTGGAGTCGATCGCCGGAAGGGAACCAACCAGCGCATTTCCGATGATCGAAGAAAAAGGAATCCCGCATTTATTTTGACCCAGGAAGAGATTTCCGCTCTCCTTGGAAAAGAATAATTGCCTGATCGAAATTCAGAGCGAACAGTTAAGGGATGTGCGTAGGTATTATATGAAAAAGCCTTGTGAAATCTGCGGAGGATCAGGTCAGATAAGCTATTTTAAAGGAGTAAGCAGATTCCTTTTATCCTGGGAAGAATGCCCTGGATGCGATGGACTGGGGTATAGATTTTCTTCGGATGATGGTGTTGAATCAGGAAAGAAAAAGGGTGATCATCGCATTCAGTTAAAAAAGAAAGAAATAAGCTCAAAGTAAAAATCTAAAGCCGGCGCGCATGAGGACAAATCTGAGATGTCCATATAAAATCTCATAGAGATTCGGTTACACGAAATATTTTTCAAAGGTGGATTTCCATGTTTCGTCTCCTCCATTGTGCAGACCTTCATTTAGACAGCCCGTTTCTTGGTATGGCGCAGCTTGATTCTGAAATGAGCGAACAGCTTCGTGAATCAACTTTTCAGTCCTTTCGTAAGATTGTGGACTATGCAATAAACCAAAAAATGGATCTTGTTACCGTGGCAGGCGATGTATATGATTCCGCCGATCATGGCCTGCACTCTGTTGTTCGTTTTCGCGATCAACTCAAACGACTCTCCGAAGCAAAGATCCCCTGTTGCATTGTTGCAGGGAACCATGATCCGTTAAAATCACGGAGGCAGGGGGCAAGCCTGCCCCAGGGCTGCCATCTCTTTGGTGATAAGCCCGAGCGCTGGGAAATAGACCGGGACGCATCTTCCAAGGTCGGTGTATACGGCGTCAGCTTTCCCGTGAGTGCAGTCAAAAAAAATCTGGCACTGCAACTGGCTGATTGTTACCGTGCAGGGCCGGGGCTCCATCTCGCCTTGCTCCACTGCAACCTGGGCTCTCATAGCGGTCATGACAATTACGCTCCCTGTTCGCTGGATGAACTTCGAGCAACTCCTTTCAACGCCTGGCTGTTGGGCCACGTCCATGAACATAAATTAATTTCTAAAGCCGACCCGCTCATTGTTTATCCGGGAAATATTCAGGGAAGGCACATTCGAGAGTCCGGCCAACGGGGAGCATCACTGATTACTTTCCACGATCAAGGAGATCCTGAGCACGAGTTCATTCCGACAGCCGAAGTAATCTGGTCAACCGGTGAGACCTCCATCGAGAATATCGATACAATGGAAGAACTCGTGGAACGTATAGACGATCAATTTGAAAATCTGCTGGACAAAGAACCTGATGCACGCACTTTGGTAGTGCGTTGGCGATTGATTAACCGCGGCCCTTTACATCACGAACTCAGCAGATCGGGCGTGGAAGAGTTGATCGAGATTATCCGGAAAAAATGGCGCGACCACGCCACACCTGTGTTGATAGAAAAACTTAACGACGACACCATGCCCGCCATTGATCTGGATGAACTGAGGCAACAGAATAGTTTTTCTTCAATGGTCCTGGTTGCCGCGCGCGATTTCGAAACAGACCCGGTCGAACAAGAGCGTTTACTAAACGATCTTGCCAGGCTCAGGAACCATAAAGGATTAAGGAAATACCTTGTAAATTTTGAATCCAAGATGGAAAATGACCCTCAATTCCTGAAAAAAATACTTGAACGAAGCGCTCTTCACGCTATCAATGCCATGATTGAATAGTAAATATTCGGCAGCACTCCACAGGAAGGCGATCAGGCTGCCCAGCATACCAAAGTATAGCTGATCAGCCTGCTCACCTCCCTGTGAAGCGCTGCCAAACATTTACAATCTGGTGGTTCTAGCTATTTTCCTGCATCAAGCCGAATATTTACATTGAATAAGGGTTCAGTCTATAGTCAATCTGCCTTAACCCTCCATACAATTTTCTCCTGCGATCCTTGGTTCAAACAAAAAAGCCAGCTTGACATTACGGTAATACCGTAATACTATTTTGGTATAATTTTAACCGGTAGTAACA
>JAYEGR010000125.1:0-9321 GCA_034659175.1 Thermodesulfobacteriota bacterium
CCGCTCATTGCGTAGATACCTGTTATATCCCTGAGCTAGGTTTTGATTATAATGATTTCCAGGACCGGTTTGTGCGTTACCAGTAAAATAGATAAAGGTGATATCCGGGTTGTCATTCTCCAGATTGCTCATGGCTTGCAAATAGCTCTCAACAGTTCCTTCCGAATAGCTATTCATCTGACAACACCAACAAAAAGCCGAGATATTTATGGCTGCGTAGTCAGTAAGATCAAGAAGCTGTTGCACGTAGTAGGGCCTTAGCCAGTCTGAGCTGAAATAGTCACCCGGTGAGTTATAGGTGTCACCTGCCGGGATCATACCGTCTTTAATACACAATGCCCCTTCTTCAGTTGGAAGAGAACTGGTGCTTCTATTGATGTTATACTTTGAGTCTGAACTCTCTATCCTACTCAAGCCGGTTGTGAGCTGTCCTCCATGGGATGTATGGGAATAATGCCATTTGATAATGTTCTGAACAGTGTCAATCACATCATCCGGGATTTGGCTAATATCAGTACATGTGTGGTCAACAATGAGCGGTTTTGTTCTCGCCGCATAAGATGCTGAATGAAACAATACAAACGGGAGCAAAAACACAGATATTACCAGAAAAATTTTGAAGATAGAACTCGTTTTTATGGTCATTTTTTTCTCCTTTTTCATTTATTTTTGTCACAAATATTTAGTACCTTAGTGGTAATTTTCTTGTTTTTTATGGCAAGAAATCAAAAAGGTGAAATATTTTTAAATAGTTACGCTCAGCTGTTAAGGTACTTATCCAGGACCTTTAAAAATTTCCAGTTTATCTGGGTTAGATTTTTATTGATTATAACGGATTTGGGGTAGGAAAGCCTTTTTTTGTTTTGTAAGTGCTTGATGAATGGCATAGAAAACTTGTTTGTCCATGCCATTTATCAACCATAGCCTCCCCCCAAATCCGTTATAATCAGAAAATAACCTACACGCCCCGCGTCTCTTCCGGCCACAACATTTTGTGAAGCTGAATCTGAAGTCTCACCTTAAGGTTGTCAACAAGGATCCATTCCGCCAGCCGGTCCGGCTCAAGTCTGCCTGCTGCAGGGGACAAGAGAATCCTTCCGTTTTCAGTCCATTTTTCATATCTTCCCGGATCGGCCGAAAGGCTGGTCTTGATAAAATTGACCACCCACTCATAATCCGGCCTGGAGCTGATCACAAATTTGATTTCGTCTTTTTCGGATATGTGGTCCGGATTGGCTGGATGCATCTTCTTGTGCATGCCGCTGTCCGGGCATTTTATATCAACGATCTTGATCACATCATCCGGTACCTTTTCAAGATTCATACTGCCGTTTGTTTCCAGAAGAACCGTCCTGTCTGTTGCGAGTAACCGGTCCATCAGGAGATAAACATTTTTCTGGAGTAAGGGTTCTCCACCCGTGATTTCAACAATGGCGCCTGGGTATTCGGACACATATTCAACGAGTCTGGAAACAGCGATTTTTTTGCCTGTTTCTTCGTACGTGTAGCGCGCATCACAATAACTGCACCGCAGGTTGCATCCGGTAAGCCTGATAAAAACACAAGGTCTGCCTGCATAGGTAGACTCCCCCTGAATGCTGAAAAATTTTTCTGAAATGTCAAGGCAGGGATCATTCTCCAAAATAGGTCACTCCAGTGTTTTCAGTCTCACGGACAGTTACGCTGTATAGATGATAGCGGTCTGACCTGATGTCGTTTTTAAGACTGTTGAAAATAAGGACCGCAATGTTTTCCGAAGATGGATTTTTATCTATAAATTCCGGGTGTTCATTGAGATTTCTGTGGTCAAGATCGTCCATAACCCGCCCAAGAGAATTTTTTAAGGTTCGAAAATCAACACCCATCCCAAGTTTATCCAGCTTTGATGCCTTTACGGTAATTTTTACTTTCCAGTTATGTCCATGCGGCCTTTCGCAGTTTCCAGGATAATTTCGAAGGTGATGCCCTGCCGAGAAGTGGGTTTCAACAAATATCTGAAACATGATCTTTGACTCCATTTTTACGGAATTGGTTTTTTTTACGAAATTGGTTATAGTCACCTTTTTGCAATAATAAAACTGCTCCCCCTCTTTTGCAATCCCGGTTTTAATAAAATAAAGAGCTTCTATGTGAATTTTGGACTCTTAAGTGAGATGAAAAATATTTAATTATGTGTTAACCGTTCACAGCTACATTAATGTGGCATAATTCGACACTATTCATAATTCATCATTCGTATATGCGGAGATATGGAAGTATGGCTTTAATAGCGCCGTTTCGCGGCATCAGGTATAACCAGGGAAAGATCGGCCGGCTGAAGGATGTTGTCACTCCGCCATATGATGTAATTGATGAAAAGGCGCAGGCCGCATTCACAGCCAAAAATCCTTATAATGTAATCAGGCTTGATATCTGCAAGCATAAAGGAAAGGAATCAGGAAACAGCGACCGTTACGAGAAGGCTAAAGACCTGTTTCACGGGTGGCTGGATGACGGTGTTCTGATTCGGGATACGGCCCCCTCAATTTATCTTTATTACATTGATTACGATCATCCCTCCGGCAAACGTCTCACCCGGAAAGGACTTGTCGCCCTGGTCGGCCTGGCCGACTTTTCAGAAGGTATTGTAAAACCCCATGAAAGAATATTCATGGATGTAATCAGTGACAGGTTGCAATTGATGGATACGTGCCGGGCCCATTTCAGCCAGGTATTTTCATTATTCTCTGACAGGAACGGCGAGATCATGGAGTGTCTTGAAAGGGCATGTCCCGACGAACCGATTCTTTCCGTCACAGACCAACACGGAAGCAAACACAGGATATGGCCGGTCTCAGACTTGGAAATGATTGACCGGGTTCAGTCCCTTTTTCAAGACAGATCGCTATATATAGCCGACGGACATCACCGTTACACAACGGCCCTTCAGATGCAAAATCGAATGAGAGACAGGCTTGGAGAGCTTTCAAAAGAAAGTCCGTTTAATTTTACCGTGATGTACCTGTGCCCTATGGAAGATCCGGGTCTTTCCGTTCTGCCCACACATCGACTGGTGCGGCTTATTTCCGGGACAAAGTCCAAAGGCTCGTCCGTAGAGCCGGAAATGGATAAACTGGCCAGGGATCTTGACCCCGCATTTCAGATCGAAGAGATCAAGGGTGGTTCAGGGCTGGATCTGCTGACCGCGACTTTGGCTAGAATGGACAAGGAGCGTGGTGGTGCGGAATTCGGTCATGCGGGGCCGGCAATGTTCGGTCTTTACCACACTGTGGAGGATCGTTGTTTGTTCTTGACCTTAAAGAATGGAATTATGCGGAAGACTTTTGGGAACAGCATGCCCGCGGCCCTTCAGGAGCTTGATGTGGTTGTGTTGTCTGACCTGCTTTTTGAGCGCATTTTGGGACTGGATCACGATCTTTGTGAAAAAGAAAATCTTATCAGTTACTTTGCAGACCAGGCAGACGCTCTTAATGCGTCCCCGGATGAATCCTTTGGCAATGGAAAGGCGCCGTACCTTCTTTTTCTGATGAATAACACGCCTGTTTCTCAGGTAAAAAAGGTTGCGGATAAAGGATTGATTATGCCTCATAAGTCTACTTATTTTTATCCGAAAATTCTTACAGGCCTTCTTATGAACAGGATCGATCCAAACGAGGAAGTCAAACTGCCCTGATTTAAGTCCTTCCGCCTGATGCGCCTGGGGCCTGTTATGCAACCGGAATGCGGATTACATACGGAATGTACTGAAGACACCATGTTCTCCGGGCGTCTTACATGCGTTCAGCATCGCCATGGGTATCGATATTCAATTGACTCTCTGCTCCTTGCCCATTTTGTGGCGCCGGGAAAGCATGATCATATTCTGGATATAGGGGCAGGTTGTGGCATCGTGTCACTTATCCTTGCCTACCGATGGCCGGGTGTGACTGTCTCCGCACTTGAAATTCAAAACGGATTTGTTTCCCTTATCAAACAAAATATTGAAAGAAATCAATTTCACAGGAGAATACGGGTCATTGAGGGAGATCTGTGCCGGATTAATAAGCTGATTGGGCCGGGGGCCTTTGAACTTGTGGTCTGCAATCCGCCGTACCGGAAGACTGGTTCAGGGGATCTGAATCCTGAAGAAGAGCAGGCGATAGCGCGTCACGAGATCATGGCTGATCTGCGGTCAGTGATCAAGGCAGCCGTATTTGCGGTAAAGACCCGGGGCAGGGCGGCCTTTGTTTATCCCGCGGCAAGGTGTGCGGCCATGATGGCTGAGCTTAAGACTTCCGGCCTGGAGCCGAAACGTATGCGGATTATTCACAGTTATCCTGGGGGCGAGGGGAAATTAGCGCTTGTAGAATGTGTGAAAAATGGTGGGGAGGAATTGAAAATTCTGCCGCCGTTTTTTGTTTACTTGAAACCCGGGGGTAAATACACGGAAGAGATGGCAAGGATTTATAATGCCAAAGGAAACAGATCAGTGATTTTATCTTCGCCATGAAAAATAGGCTGAAAAACCTTATCAAACCTAGGCCGGGGCACTTTTCGTTCAGTCACTACATGTTTTTTTTAAATGTAATTTGGACCGGCAGGCTGTTTGCCGGCGCCACTCATTCGATTCCGGGCTATCCGGATCATATCAAAGGAAGGAGAGATAAAAATGAAACTAGGTATTAACGGCATTGGCCGCATTGGAAAACTGTCGATCTGGAATCAAGTGGCAAGAAAGCATTTCTCAGCAATTGTCGCAAATATCGGCAGGGAAGTCGGAACCGGGTTTGAGGACCTTGTCGACTCATTGTGTAATGACAGCACTTATGGTTCGTTGGCGTATTATCTTAAAGGGCATAAAGGGGGCAGGATTATTGAAAACATCAACAACGATGACGGCACAATGACCATTGACGGCATGCCGGTGAAGATTCTCCGGGAAGCGCGAAACCCCAAGGATATCAAATGGAAGGAAAATGATGTCCGGCTTGTTGTGGATACGACAGGAGTATTCAGGGATCCGACTGAAGGGCCGGATGATATAGGCAAGGGCACGTTCAGGGGACATCTGCAGGCCGGCGCTGAAAAGATTGTCCTGTCATCCCCTTTTAAAATCAAGGCGAAAGGAATGTCTATGCCTGATGATGCAGTAACTATAGTTATGGGTATCAACGACAGTGAGTACGATTTTTCCAATCACACTCTAATCTCCGCGGCATCTTGTACAACTACCTGTCTTGCCTATATGGTAAAGCCATTGCTGGACCATTTCGGCATAGAGAAGTTCATGAGCGCCTCCATGATTACCGTTCATGCCGCTACCGGCACCCAGCAGGTCCTTGACCGGATGCCGGCTACAAATGCCACGGATCTTCGGAAAAACAGGAGTATCTTAAATAATATTATTCTGACTACGACCGGCGCTGCCAAGGCCCTGGAACTGGTTGTTCCGGAGATGAAGGATGTAGGATTCATGACTAAATCAGTTCGAATCCCGACCTCGACGGGTTCCATTGCCATCCTGACCTTGAACCTGCGGGACGATAAAGACAATCCAATCGACCGTGATGTGATAAATTCCATTTACAAAAAGTTTGCCGAGAATTCACCCAATCTTATCTATTCTAAAAAACAGAATGTCTCATCCGACATTATTGGACCCCCTTATGCAGCCGCCATCATTGAGTCAATGGAAACTCAGGCCGAGACAGCTTTTGTCAACGGCGCTGATGCACCGGTTACGCAGACCTTGATATACGGCTGGTATGACAATGAGATTGGAAGCTATATCAATATGCTGGGGGATTGTGCCGACTTGGTTGCTGAAAAGATGTAATCATAAATTTCAAGGAGAGACTTTTGAAGAACATTAAGGATCTTGATATTCGTAATAAGAAAATTCTTATGCGTGTGGATTTTAATGTGCCGCTTGATGAACAGGGCAACATCACGGAGGACATTCGAATCCGAGGCGTATTGCCTACCATCAATCATGCACTGGATGAAAACGCAAAAATCATAATCTGTTCGCATCTGGGCCGTCCGAACGGAGAACGAAAAGAAGAGTTCAGTCTTGCCCCGGTGGCCAAACGGTTGACAAGGCTTATTTCAAAGGAAGTGCTGCTTGCGCCGGACTGCATTGGCGAAGATGTTGAAAAGCTGGTTGACGAGATGGAGCCGGGCAGCGTTATTCTTCTGGAAAATCTACGGTATCATAAAGAGGAACAGGAAAACGATGAGGAATTTGCCGGGAAGCTGGCCAAACTGGCGGACGTTTATATAAACGATGCCTTTGCCGTTGCCCACAGGGCACACGCATCCGTTGTCGGGGCACCGAAATTTTTTGATCAGATCGGCGCCGGATTCCTGCTGCAGAAGGAAATAAATTATTTTCACCGGGCCATAGGTGACCCATTGAGACCCCTGCTTGCTATTGTAGGAGGCGCCAAGGTGTCCAGCAAACTCTCGGCTCTTAATCATCTGCTTGACCGGGTCGACAAGATG
Organism: Thermodesulfobacteriota bacterium; assembly: GCA_034659175.1. GTDB lineage: Bacteria > Desulfobacterota > Desulfobulbia > Desulfobulbales > DAOVYS01 > DAOVYS01. The sequence continues at coordinate 6,484 of JAYEGR010000125.1, forward strand.
ATCATCGGTGGGGCCATGGCTAATACCTTTCTTAAAACAATGGGATATGAGATGGGTCTTTCCAAGGTGGAAGACGACCTGCTTGATACGGCCAGGGAAATGATGGAAAAGGCCAGGGAAACGGGAGTGAAGGTGTATTTACCCGTGGACTGCATTGTGGCTGAAAAATATGATGCCAGGGCCGAATCAAAACGGACAACGGTTCAGGAAGTGCCTGCCGGATGGACAATAATGGATATTGGTCCGGCAACCACCCTTCTTTTTTCCGAGGCCCTTGAGAGCGCCGGAACCATTATATGGAATGGTCCCATGGGTGTTTTTGAAATGGATGCTTTCTCCAGGGGCACCATGGCCATGGTGCGGAATGTAGCCCGTTCTCACGCACTTACAATTGTAGGTGGTGGAGATACGGATGTTGCGGTGCACAAGGCGGGAGAGGCTAACAACTTTTCATACATATCCACAGGCGGCGGAGCATTTCTCATGTTGATGGAGGGTAAAGAATTGCCCGGCGTAGCGGCCCTTGATCAGTCATGATCTTGTAAATATTCGCACTCCACAGGGAGGTGAGCAGGCTGATCAGCAGACCAAAGGCCCTTGATCAGTCATGAATTTTCGAAAAATAGTTCTTGACATAAAAGCTGCAAATTGATCAAGTAACAACACACGATATAAATAATGTGTGGATTTTATTACATAATTTTGTTCGTAGGGGCGATCACAAGGATCGCCCCTACCTACGAAAAAACAATATTATTACAAATGAGTAGATGGTGCTTTCTACGACGCCATCAAGACCTGGGAGGTGAGCCATGGAACGTAGACCTTTGGTTGCCGGAAACTGGAAGATGAACACTACAATCCGAGAGGCCCAACAACTGGCGGAGGCTGTGGTAAAGGCAGGAGCGGATGTTGTTGATCGGGATATAATGATAGCGCCTCCTTTTACCGCGCTTGAAGCCGTTTCCAGGATTGTACGGGACTCAACGTCAGTGCAGCTTGCGGCTCAGAACATATGCTGGGCTGAAAAGGGCGCCTTTACCGGGGATATCTCTCCTGTCATGCTTAAAGATACAGGCTGCAGCATGGCGATTATCGGCCATTCGGAAAGACGTCATGTGTTTGGTGAAGATGACGCAATGATCAACAAACGCGTACTTGGTGCGCTTGAGTTTGACCTTATTCCGGTTTTTTGTGTCGGCGAGACTTTGGATGAAAGAGAGGCCGGTAAGACCATGGAAGTCCTTGAGAATCAGATGCGGTCCGGATTGGCCGGGGTAACGGCTGATCAGGCTGAAACCATTGTCATAGCCTACGAACCGGTCTGGGCCATCGGCACGGGTAAAACGGCTACCGTGGAACAGGCTCAGGAAGTCCACGCATTCCTGCGCAGGCTCCTGGGTGCCATGTTCCAGAAAAATATTGCCACCCAAATAAGAATATTGTATGGTGGTTCGGTTAATCCTGAAAATGTCGATGCCTTGATCTCCCAGGAAGACGTAGATGGGGCTCTGGTCGGCGGGGCATCACTAAAAGCGGATTTATTTGACCGCATTATCCATTTCCGGTAGCGCTGTGATTTGTACCTTGAACCTTTAAACCCGGAACCTTTGAATGTAGTAAAAAATTGACAAATGACTACAACCGTACTTTTAATTATTCATATCGTTGTATGTTTTTTCATGGTTGCCATCGTTCTTTTGCAGCACGGCAAAGGAGCGGATATGGGAGCGACCTTCGGCGGTTCAGGCAATACCATGTTCGGGACTGAAGGCCCTGTGCCGCTTTTAAACAAAATAACAACAGTGGTGGCAATTATCTTCATGGTAACCTCGATCGCACTGGCATACTTCTCAGGTCGTACGGGTTCGAAATCCGTAATGAGTGACATCCAGGCGCCTGAGCCGGTTCCAGTAGAACAACCTGCGGAACGGATTCCGCTTACCATTCCGCTGCCTGGTTCTGAGAAAGAGAAGAATGCGGCGCCGACACATGAAGTAACACCGTCGGAATCACCTGACAAGCCGCTTAAAAGAACCTCGGAAGCCGATCCGGTTCAAGGGGAAACCCAATAGGTCTCTACGTTTAAGGATTCGCCCAAAAATAAATTTACATTTTCAGGTGTTGAGGCGCCCGCATGGCAAGGCGCGAGGAGGGCGAATAGCAGGGCTATTTAACCGACGAGCAACGCAGCCATCCGGGATGGATCGGCGCATGAAAATGTGAAGTTATTTTTGGGCGAGTCCTAAATGTTATAATCAACAATTTTGCCGAAGTGGTGGAAATGGTAGACACGCTATCTTGAGGGGGTAGTGGGCAAAACCCGTGCCGGTTCAAGTCCGGCCTTCGGCACCATACGTAAAAAGGGCTGAATCGCTTAGAAATAAGCGGCTCAGCCCTTTCTTGCTTTTATGTCCAAATTTGACTATAGTTGGCACTGATTATCACAAAATCGCACCAAATATCAAAAAAGTGCGACCAAGAGTGCGACCAAAACGCATTGGAAGACACACTATTTTTTTAAGAGTGCGCAGATATGGCAACTGTAAAAGCAAGGAAAAGAAAAAAGGGCACGGTTTACTGTGCCGAGGTCAGGATCAAGGGGGCATCCGAGACTATCCCAGACCTTTGACCGGCAATCTGAGGCGATGCGCTGGGCCGAGGATACGGAAAAGGCCCTGCGAAACGGCGGGTATGTCGGCAACGCGCCGTCGGCACTGGTTCAGTTTAATTGGGGGATATAAGCATCTGATATTATTAGCATAACTTTTTTATTACTTGCAAAACGTTATTCTGAAAGCTTATCAAACTACACTCATAATTCCTTGAAATTGCACC
>JAYEGR010000126.1:0-9309 GCA_034659175.1 Thermodesulfobacteriota bacterium
TTAGACTTTATCAGTTTGTAATAATGTTTGTAGGGCACTATGTCCGATGTTCTGATCAAACCGCGACGCGAAAAGGGAGAGCCTGCCTTAAAGGGACCGGGACTTCTGGTTGTAACTCCATCAGAAGCTGCATCCGCCGTCAATCTGACACAGACTGAAAACCGAAAACAGCATTTTCTATATAACAGCCGCCTCTTTCAACTCCCGCCTACTCAAACCCAAAATCCGTTCTTCTTAGCCGGCCCCATGGTCGGTTCGCCCATGGCGGTAATGACCATGGAAAAACTTATTGCTCTTGGAGCGAAACTCTTTATCGTTTTCGGCTGGTGCGGCTCTTTAAACCCATCGCTTCTGATCGGTGATGTCCTCCTCCCGACCTTTGCAATAAGTGAAGAAGGCACATCTGTCCACTATCCGGTAAAACAACGATCAACTTCATCCGATAGAATACGCGGCCTCCTTGAATTTCATCTCAAAAAATGCGGCATCCAGACAGTTGAGGGACCTGTCTGGACCACTGACGCCCCGTACCGGGAAACCAGGGACAAGGTGGAGGCTTACAAAAGCAAGGGAATCATGGGAGTGGACATGGAATTTTCTGCAATGAGCACAATAGCCGCATTTCGTGGGGTGGAAATGGCGGCTGTATTCCTGGTTTCAGACGAACTGTGGCGTGAAAAGTGGAACGCCGGATACCGAAACAAGGCATTCAAGGAAAGAAGCCTGACAATCCTCCGGATCCTTACCGGATGCTGCCCGAACATCCTGCAACCATGAACGAAAAAATCTTAATACTTAGTCTTGGATGCCCTAAAAATCTCGTGGATTCCGAGGTCATGCTCGGCCTGCTTAAACAGGCCGACTATCAGATTTCAGATACTCCGGAAGAGGCGGATATCATGCTTGTCAACACCTGCGGCTTTATCCAGCCTGCAGTAGAGGAATCTATTGATGAAATTTTGGAACTTGCCCGAGTCAAACAAAAAAATCCTGATAAAAAACTCGTTGTCACCGGCTGCCTTGTACAGAGATACGGGGAGGAGTTAAAACAGCAGCTCCCGGAAGTGGACCTTTTTATCGGCACTGATGAATTTCAGAATATTGCAGCACACCTGGAGCAATGCAAAAGTGTAAAGTCGCGGATGCTAAAAAATTCTTCGCAAAGATTTCTGCTTAACAGTTCCACGCCAAGGCTTATCTCAACACCACCGCATCGGGCATACATGAAGATAACCGAGGGTTGTTCCAACAGATGTACATTTTGCCTGATTCCAACAATCCGCGGCCCCATGAGAAGCCGGAAAATCTCAGACCTGATCCTTGAGGCAGACCGGTTGGCGGATAAAGGCGTAAAAGAGCTGACCCTTATTGCCCAGGATCTTACTGCCTACGGAAGAGACCTGGATGGAGGCGCAAACCTTGAAAGCCTGCTGAACAAATTACTCTCAAACTGTGCAATTCCCTGGATCAGACTCCTTTATCTCCATCCCGCGGGCCTGGAGATGAACTTACTGGAACTCATGGCATCATCCCATCGTTTGGTCCCTTACCTTGACATTCCACTGCAGCATGTGAGCAGCCGCATTCTAAAGGCCATGAACCGCAGATATGATCGAAAATACGCGGAAACGCTCGTCCAAAATATCCGCAAAATTCTGCCGGATGCGGCCATAAGGACAACTTTTCTTATCGGATTTCCAGGTGAGACCGAAGACGACGTTGACCAGGTAGAAAAATTCATTCGAATTTACAAACTGGAACATGTGGGCATGTTTACCTATTCAAATGAAGATGGCTGTGCAGCGGTGAATTTTCCTGATCAGTGCACAAAAGATGAAAAAAATGAAAGGCGCAGCCGCCTCATGAAAATCCAGGCGGAAATCGGGCTTCTAAATAACAGGCAAATGAGAGGAAAGGTGGAACAGGTCCTGGTGGAGGGGGTCAGCAGAGAGACTGATCTGCTTCTTGAAGGGCGTACACGGTATCAGGCGCCGGACATTGATGGATGCGTATACATTTCAGACGGGCACTGCAACGCCGGTGATCTAGTAGACGTACGCATAACCGAGGCACACCCTTATGATCTGGTCGGTGAGATAGTATAACCGGCCGTAATAATTCACAGCAGAAAACTAAACGCTGATAGCTGTTCAAGTGGATTACCCCGGTAATCCGCGATAAACCCTATTTATTTACCATTTCTCGCAACTGTTTTCCAACTTTGAAAAACGGCAGTTTTTTCGGGGGCACCTTGATCTTTACACCGGTCTTGGGATTCCTGCCCTCATAAGAGTTGTATTTTTTTACTACAAAACTACCGAATCCACGAATTTCAATATTGTCACCTTTGGCCAGGGCATTGCTCATGGTATCCAGTATAGTGTTCATTACTGCGCCGGCCTCTCGTAACGGTATTTTCCTCTCATGAGCAAGAGCCTCTATTAATTCGGACTTATTCATACCTTTCTCCTGAACTGTGTTTCAAAATTCACGTAATGAAACGGCCCACAGATAGCCAGCTGTTCCATCCAACATGGTGATCATTTACAAAAACACCTTTAATTACATATAAATATTATATTTTAAACCAGCAACTTACGAATTGTAAAGAAATATTTATTTTTTTCAAAATAATAAGGGACTCATAAAAAATCACATCTATTTATATAGTACCTTAGTGGTAATTTTCTTGTTTTTCATACCCAAGGGGGTACTGAAATGAGTGGCAAAAAACCAAAAAGTGAAATATTTTTAAATAGTTACACGCAGCTGTTAAGGTACTTATACCTCTCGGGGGGGTACTGAAAATAGTCCGGGATCTTTAAAAAATTCCAGTTTGTCTGGGTTAGAAAATATCAAATCCATATCTTTAGGGCTTAAAGACCGGAATTCGCCTTCGCGCAGTTTGCCCAGTCTTAGTGTGCCGTAGGCCGTCCTTTTAAGCACTGCAACAGGATGGCCGATGGCAGCAAACATTTTCCGCACCTGCCGCTTTTTCCCCTCGTGAATAATAATTTCTACTGTTGTAGAAACTCTCCCTGTTTCAAGAACCCTGACACGCGCGGGCCAGGTCATGCGGCCTTCTATCTCAATCCCATTTTCAAGCCGGACCAGTTCCTTTCCGGACGGTATGCCCTTTATGCGGGCAATATAGGTCCTGTTAATCTCATTGCTTGGGTGAAGAATGCGCTGGGCCAGATCGCCGTCATTGGTGAAAATAAGGGCCCCTTTTGTGTCTAAATCAAGACGGCCTACCGGAAAAACCCTCTCGGTTACGCCCTTTAACAAAGAGGAAACAATAGGACGTCCCTGTGGATCGCTCAGTGTAGATACGTAGCCACTGGGTTTGTTAAGAAGATAATATACCTTTTTTTTTCCGTATTCGATCGATTTCCCGTCAAATTTAATCCTGTGAAGGGCAGGATCGACCTTGAGTCCCATTTCCGTTACAACCCTGTTGTCAACGCAAACCCTTCCCTGCATAATAAATTGTTCCGCCTTGCGCCGGGACCCGATTCCGGCGCGGGCAAGGATTTTCTGAAGACGTTCTTTCATAAAATCTGATCCGGATAAACCGGAAAAACAACTGAAGGTATCAGTACCTTTACGAAAATATTTTCTAAGGTACTAAATTTGAGCGCCTAAAGCAGACGCTGGAAGGGATGACTACGTGTCCAAGCCGATAAATCCCGAAGAATTTGTTGACGCGATTGAAAGACAGCTCTTTCCAGCCCTCAGCCGCTGTAATCGCCCCTGCGAAATTTAGTACTCTCTACAAAACTTACAGTGGCCACGTGGTCCAGAAGTTTGGCCAGATGATCGTTTTCCGGGAGCCTGTCTTTGATCGTCAGGAGGGCAAGAGTATGTTCTTCAAGCGCGGATGCATACGGCTCCAGGTCATCTGCAGAAAAATTCGTATTCCCGAGCGCATGGCTGAACGATTCCATGGCATCCAGCGTTGTTTCCGTGACAGTCAGGCCATTGAGACGTGTTTGAGCTGACGCTGCGCAGGGTTCACCAACCTTGGTTGTTTGTGTAACGTCTTCAATTCCGGCAGTCGCCTTGAGCCTGCTTTCCAGAACTCGCTGGAAACTGAAATCAGGCACGGCCCCGCTTTTGTTTTTCTTTATTTCAGGCGTGCTGGTTATCAATCCATCAATTTTCATAAAAACCTCCTTGCTTTCACATTACTTGCTTTCAAGTTATCTGATCGGCAAATGGTCGGTCAAGCATAAAAAAATATGCTGATTATAACGGACCCAAAATCCGTTATAATCAGCAATTATGTAACTAGTGCCTGAACGAAAAGTGCTTCAGCCCAGGTTTGATAAGGAACAGAGAGGAAATAAATTGATCAAAATTACGCTCAGCTTTAGGTTAGATTCGGAGTCTACGCTTACCTGGTCGGCTCGATTGAACAGGTAAGCGTAGACTCCGAAACCGCAGGCGTAGCAGGGCTACGCATTAGGATTTTGTGATTGAGAGCCGGCCGAAGATGGCCTGAAGATGAGATGGAATTTTGTTCAATTTATTTACGACCTGTTCCTAAGGTTTTCAGCTTTTAAAAAGCTTTTAGCTTGACGTTCCCCCTATGAAAAGATCATGATACTCTTCTTCACTTAAATGTTTTTTCATAAGAGGGGTCAGAAAATCAAGGACTGACATAATGTCTGAATCGCTCAACCTGGGGATCAGGGTTTCAAGAAGGTCATTACTTGCAAATCTCTTAATAAAGGCGGCCAGGGAAACCTCGTCCGTAGTTCGATCAAGGCCGAAACAAATTTCGCCGGCATCACAGGCAGTGTTCAAAGGGAATTGATTAATTTTCATATGAATCCGTACTCCTTTGAGCTGTTGAATTTACCTCTAACGGACTCTCATTGTCAGACCAGCCGCCACGTTACTTTCCTGGTTCGAGGGCCGTCAAATTCACCGAAAAAAATTTTCTGCCATGTCCCGAGTTCCAGCCGTCCCCCCTCAACAAAAACAGTCACTGAACTGCCAAACAGAGATGCCATGATATGGGCCGGAGAATTCCCCTCCAGGTGTTGATACGGATGGTTCATGGGTATGACCTCCTGCATGGCGGACACAATGTCATCGCGTACAGCCGGATCAGCGCCTTCGTTTATAGTAAGGCATGCAGTAGTGTGAGGATTATACATATAGCACACTCCGTTACTGATCCCGGTCTTTGCAATTGCTTTTTCAATCTTCGAGGTTATATCGACAAATTCCATCCTCTGAGATGTAGAAACAGTAATTATTCCTTTTTTCATAATTGGAATTTCCTTATTCAGTTTGATAAAAGAAATCCGGGGATAGCACACCTTTTTTTGCAAAACAGATATGCTATCCCCGGATTTCCAAGCTTTTACTTCCGGGAATCAGGAATTACCTCTATCTTCTGCGCCATTCCGCAGCCAATGGCATAACGGGCGCCATCTTTGGAGATAAGAACAGTTCCATGTTGACGGCATTGAAGAACTTCGATGACATCTCCTATGTCGATCCCCAAACTGATAAGACGAGCCTTGAAACCTCTTCCTTTCCAGAGGGAAACGATTTTGACCATTTCTCCTTTGTCGGCAAGGCTCAAGGGAAATCCCTTTATGTATTTAACAGATGCATTCATATTAAGAATATATAAATATTATTTCAAAAAAGTAAAGGTGTTAGGATGCTCTAAATATATTAATCAAAAAAAGATGTCAAGCTTTTTAGCTTGCTATGAGGACAAAAAAATCCTACAAAGAAACATGAAAATGAAAAAAGTGATTAAAACTAACCCAGATAAACTTGAATTTTTTAAAGGTCCTGGATAAGTACCTTTACGAAAATATTTTCTGCCAGAAACGTTCAGAAAATATTTTCTAAGGTACTAAAGGTGTGTTGTGAATAAAGAAAAAATTTTAGCTGCTAAAAATAAAATTTGTCTGGCCCTGGATGTCGATGATGCTCAGCGTGCTGTAAACTTGGCAAAGTTACTTGAAAAGCATGTTGGACTATTTAAGATCGGATCTGAATTATACACTACTGTTGGTCCCAATATAGTAGAAACGCTTGTTGGTCTCGGTACCCCTGTATTTCTCGATTTGAAATTCCATGATATTCCCAACACGGTCAATCGGGTAGTGCGAGTAGTAACAAGACTCGGCGTTTCGATGTTTAATGTCCACGCTGCCGGGGGCACGGAAATGATCCGGGCGGCTGTAGATGCGGCACAAGATGAAGCGTCGATACAAGGCGTCAGACCTCCCCTTGTATTGGCAGTGACTGTTTTGACGAGCATTGACAAGGAAATTCTCCAAAAAGAGCTGTTGATAGATAAATCTATTGAAAGCTTTGTGCGGCATTTGGCGACAATGGCCAAAAAACACGGTGCGGACGGCGTAGTTGCCTCACCTAAAGAGGTGCGTATTATCCGGGAAACCTGCGGTGAAAAATTCAGGATTGTAACTCCCGGAGTAAGACCGACGGGATCTTTTGTCGGCGATCAAAAACGTATTGCGACTCCGTCAGATGCAATCAAACAAGGCAGTAATTATGTTGTAATCGGACGACCTATCTTAACCGCCGATGATCCGGTTGATGCGGCCCAAAAAATTGCCAAAGAAATAGCAGGCGTAATTTAGTGAAAAATATTGATGGTCTGCTTGTGTCTGTTGGGTTGCGTTGTGTGCCGATCCCGGCGGACAAGAAGAATGCTTGAACTGTGCATTTCGACTGCTTCCCCCTTTTGCTCACCCCAGATATCCTTGCTTTTTCAAATACAACATAATCTCTTGAACGGCCTCGTAGGGAGTAATGGTTGATGTGTCAACGGTTACCTCCGGGTTTACAGGGACTTCGTAGGGATCATCAATCCCTGTAAACCCTTTAAGGATACCGGCCCTGGCCTTTGCATACAGACCTTTTCTGTCCCGCATCTCACAGACTTCAAGCGGCGTGGACACGTACACCTCGACATAGCCGCCGTAACCGGATATAAGGCGCCTGTTGTGAAGCCGCGCATCCGCGATGGCCGCAATTGGAGCGCATATGGCAATGCCGCGGTTTTTTACTATCTCGCTTGCCACAAATCCTATCCTGGTGATGTTCAGTTTCCTGTGATTCCTTGAAAATCCAAGTTCACTGGACAGATTCCTCCTTACAATGTCGCCGTCAAGCAGTGTCACCGGTCGTTCGCCTATCTGCATGAAACGGCTCATCATAACCTTGGCCAGAGTGGATTTGCCTGAACCGGAAAGACCGGTTAAAAAGATTGAAAATCCTCGTTTAGATCTCGGAGGATATGCCTTTCTCAGAACTTCAACTACTTCAGGCGGAGAATACCAGGCCGGGATGTCAAGATCGGCGTCAAGCCTCCTCCTAAGCTCCACAGCGGACAGTTCCTGAAATGTATGACTTTCCTCATCCTTGCACTCGTCAAGAGGAAGGTACTGGGCCCTTGCGGGGAGATAGACCATTTTTTTCAGCTCAACCATTGTGACGCCGGTTGATTCTTTGTGCTCTGCAACATACTGCTGGGCCGCGTTATAGGGATAAAACCGCTCTTCGTCGGAAAATGCATGCGGGTCCGCATGATCTTCCGCAACCATGAAATGGGAGCAGCCGTAATTTTTCCGGATAATCGCGTGCCACAGGGCTTCTCTTGGTCCTGCCAGACGCATGGCCAATGGAAGAAGTGAAAGGACAACCGAATCAGGTGGATAATTTTTGATGATCGCCTCGCAGCATCGAACTCTTGTGTAATGGTCAAGGTCACTCGGATGGGTCAGTCCTACGATCGGATTGAGAAAGATGTTGGCCCCGTGGTCCATGGCGGCTTTTAATGTCATCTCCTTGTGCGCATTATGAAAAGGACCGTGTGTCTCAAAGGCGATAATTTTCCTCCAGCCGAGTTTTCTGAATAGATACCGAGTCTCATGCGGCGACATCCTGAGCATCTTGTAATCAAAATGGATCGGGTAGGCCGCGCCGATTATCTCTCCGCCTACATACCAGTCGCCTACCGAGTTAAAAAGACGCGCAACACCTGGATGATCAAGGCTGTCGGTCCCATATATCTGCAAAGCCTCCTTGGTCTTGTCAGGTTTCCAGACGTCTCTCACCGTCATGATGGCAAGCATGAATCCTTCCATGTCACGCAGCGCTATTTTCCGGCCTGTTTCAAGTTCCCCGGCTCTCTCTTCCGGCACATCGAGATAGATCGGGATCGGCCAGTCCAGTCCGCTTGGCAGAGCAGCATCTTCCAGTACTGATTTATACTGCCGCCTTGTCATAAAGCCGCGTAATGGTGAGAATCCCCCATTCATTAATAGTTCAAGATCAAAAAGTTGACTGGAACCAAGATTTAAGGATGGGTATTCAATGGACTCTTTTTTCAGGTCATCTGCCTTGTCCAATGGGCAGAAGAGGTTAACGAGCTGTCCGCCGTGCGGCTCAATAAGATTTTCCATGGCTGTCAATTTCTCTGGTTTAGCGCTACTCAAGTTCCCCTTTAAGGAGTTTGTCTCGAATAATTTTTTTTATGTCCAGTCCTTTCATTTTAAGACCTTCACGCCCGAAAAGCATGTTTGCCTCAATTAGATACCATATTCCGTTACCTTGGATAAAATCAAGTCCAACCTCATTGAATCTGCATTTTTTCGCGTAATTTTCGGCCTTTGAGATCACCTCTTCAGGTATGCCTTTAAAATCCACGGCGCCTCCCTGAAACAGGTTGGTTCTGAAATTATCGGCCCGGGCTTTCAGCCAGTATGCAACAACGACCTGGTAATTGATCAATACAACCCTTAAGTCACGTGTGTGGGGGATGTATTCCTGAATATAGGCAATATTGGTGAGATTAAGATATTTATTAAGTTCATCCCTGGTTGTGATCAGAAATACTCCCCTGCCCTGGGCCGATCCTCTGGGAATTTTTGCAATAAAGGGAAAAGTGAAATCGTTTAAGATTTCACTTTTTTGCCTGCGGTAATATATCCTGGTGCGGGGATGGGGAATTCCCAGCATATAAAAAAGCGTTGTCTGCTTGATTTTTTCGTCGGCATACAGATACCATTCCACATTGGGATAGATTTTCTTGCCCATTGTGGCAAACAACTGGGCGTAATTAAGCGTGGGATAGAGAATTATCCCGGAAGCGGATATAAGCTCCCTTTCTTTGGACGAATAGTCTGGAAAGTTGGGTCTGACTCCCAGTGTAAGAACTTCAGGGATTCCCTTAAGTCGACTCCCAAAGGCAATGTAGGGATGAGAATTTTTAGTCATTAGTACCTTACTCCTGAAACCCTGTCAAAAAAA
>JAYEGR010000127.1:0-4817 GCA_034659175.1 Thermodesulfobacteriota bacterium
TTTTTTGCTCTTAATACCATCGTTAAAAGATTGACATCTTAACAATAGTTTGCGTAACAGCTTGATTTCATTAACCACATTGATTCCGGTTGACGGTGTTAGGCATCACACCAGTTCCGGTTGACCCAGAATTATTCTTGCCAGCAATTCATCAGAGGTGCCGGATATGTTTAGTGGAGCCACCAATGGCCGTGGTTGACCGAGATCCAGGGTTGCACGACCGGTCTCAAAAAAAAGAAAAGGACTTTTCCGACGCAGACGAGATAATTCCGCAAGATTCGATAAATAATCCGATTTGGTTGTATGGGCTTTTTCCTCTAAGGCTTTAAACTCTTCCTCTGTTATGAACTCCCGTATCCGAATCAGCATTTTATTTTTTCCTCCTTTGTTTATGGAGAAGGGACGGGGTTAGTTTATTTTATAGACTTTTTTTGAAATGGCCATGACTGATCAAATTATTGCAATCTATTGTATTTGTGACGATCTGCTAATCAATTTGCACTATAAAGAGAACACAAGCTGGAATGAGTAATAGTGATGAAGTTATGACAACGGCTATCGTTGCCGCATTGTATGGTGGTGGGAATCATGAAAAAGCACGACTCATGCTTAAATACTTTAATTGTGGCTCAACCGGAACTGGTGTGATGCTAACCCACGTCAACCGGAATCAATGTGGTCAACAAAATCAATCTGTTACGCAAACCATTGTTAATATGTCAATATCTTAACGATGGCGAGGGCTACCAACGTAAGGCGGAACAGCCTGTAAATTCAACCAGTTAGCAACTCCTCAAATTTTGCTTAATTTGTGAATTGCCATAGAGCCAAAATGGCGGAAAGTGTCCGCTTTAAGTTGATAGCCTGAGTCAATGTTTAAAGGCCCTCTGGCCGGTGAACTTCATTGCGACCTTGGGATCTGCCTCGTTGCAGGCTTCTATGGTCTCAAAATCCCTGACCGATCCTCCGGCCTGAAGGATTGCCGAAACGCCCTGTTTGATACCCACGTCAGCGCCGTCCCTGAACGGGAAAAATGCGTCGGAAATCATGACGGACCCTGAAAGACCTGCCCTGTCCTCTCTTGCCTTGACTTCAATGGCGCCCCTTTCCGCTGCATCCCGTTTGCCTTTCTGAATTTCGAGATTCAGATCGGCATACGGGATTCCGTGGGTGTCGTAACAGATCATGTCGGCATATTTTAAATATGCCTTGTGCACCGCTATTTCGGCAACTCCTACCCGGTCCTGTTCTCCTGTGCCGATTCCCACCGTGCATCCGTGCTTCACGTATATGACGGAGTTTGAGGTCACACCATGTTCCACGGCCCAACCGAACAGCATGTCATCAATCTCAGAATCAGTGGGTTCACGTTCAATTTTGTATTCCTTATCTTTATAGGTTGTAACCGCGGGTTTTAAATCATCAATTGACCGAATTGAATTTACCGCGGACTGCTGCACGATTATACCGCCGTCAATCAGGCTTTTGAAATCCACAACACGATATTTTTCAAAATCCGCCAGCCTGTCTATACGATTCATCCGAATCACACGCAGGTTTTTCCTGGCTTTAAGGATCTCAAGCGTCCCATCTTCAAATTCAGGGGCGCAGACCACTTCCAGGTAATTTTTGTTTAAGGCCTCTGCCGTCGTCTTGTCGCACGGACGGCTCAAGACCACGCATCCGCCGAACGCGGCAATCCGGTCTGACCGATCAGCGCGTGTATATGCCTCTGCCAGAGAGTTTCCGCAGGCAGCGCCGCAAGGATTGTTATGTTTTAAAATGACCGCAGCCGGTTTGTCCATTAGATACTTTATGATGTTCAGGCCGTTGTCCACATCCGTCAGGTTGATCTTCCCAGGGTGCTTGCCTACCTGCAGCATGTCTTCTACATTAATAGCACTGACAAGCCCGTTGCCCGGTTCGATAAATCGACAGTCTCCCAATACCAGATTGCCGTTCACCAGCTCATAGAGGGCCGCTTCCTGATCCGGATTTTCACCATACCGTAATCCCCGTTCATCCACAGAACCGTCGTCCATGGTGATTCCCCAGGTCTTTTTCCGATAGACCAGTGTCTGGTCATCAAATGAAATCTTCATTTCCATTGGAAAGTGGTCGCCAAGAATAGTGGTATACATCTTTTTTATATTTGTCATTGCCGCATTTTCTCCCACCTGGTCCGCCAAAGGCGGAAAGTAATTTAATGTAATTGAAAAGTCATGTCCCAATCCTTGCAGACCGGGTCAAATCCTCTGTGTCTTATGTCGTTACATACTTCGGCTATCAGGCGATGATCGCCTATTGAAAACTGCTCGCCCGTCAGATCCGGATTTCCATACCCTCCCGGCGCTGTGCAGGATCCTGCTGAATATCGCGTTGGGCCTAAGCCGATCATTCCATCACGGAAACGTGACTCTTCCCTGGTTGAGAGTACCAGGCCCACATCCTGATCAAAGATACGCATAGCAAAAAGCATTTGGGCCAGATCTCGTTCCGACACGTCCATCCTGGGGACAAAATCACCTTCAGCAGGTCTGAGTCTTGGAAATGAAACCGTAAAAGCTGTTTTCCAAAATTTTTTTCGCAGCCATGCAAGATGAAGCCCCAGCGCCAGCGTATCAGCCCGCCAGTCAGTGAGCCCTAAAAGAACGCCTATCCCTACTTCACGCATCCCTGCCTGGGCGGCCCTGGCCGGGATATCTATCCTGTGATCATAATCGCATTTTTTCCCTGCCAGGTGAATTTCTTTATAAGTATTACGGTCATACGTCTCCTGATATACGGCAACACTTGTAATGCCTGCTGCAAACAGTCGGGCGTATTCATCGACCTCTAAAGGCTGAACCTCAATGGAGACTGAGGCAAAACGCTCACGAAGCCTGAGGGCAAGGGCCTCGAAGTAGTCTACGCCCATGGCCTTAGGCGCATCACCGGAAACGAGCAGGATATGGTTGAAACCGCGATTGTGCAGGATCATGGCCTCGCTTTCCGCTTCTTCAAGGGAAAGCTTACGCCTGTCAATCCGGTTGTCTGCTGAAAAACCGCAATAGGCGCAGCAATTTGTGCAGAGGTTTGAAAGATAGATTGGTGCATAGATCTGGATGGTCTTTCCGAACCGCTGCATGGTAATTTGAGAAGACCGGGCGGCTATCTGTTCAAGAAAGCCATCCCCTGCCGGCGAAAGGAGAGCCGCCAGATCCAGGGAATCCGGGCGGGACGATTGTAAGGCATGCTCAACGTCGCCCGAGGTTCGGGAAGCGACAATCTCTTTTAATATTGAAAATGGGGGGGATGAAAACATTTTATTTGTTTCGGGTTGCAACATGTCTACCTTAAAAAATCAAGCCCTGTTTCCGGTGAGGATGCGGATGCCTCAGTCCTGCGCAAACCCAGACCGGCCTCAAATGCCTCTCGTCCGGCGATTACGCCTTTTGCAAAAGCGGTTGCCATCTTCACAGGGTCTTGTGCAACTGCGATTGCGGTGTTGACCAGAACTGCGTCAGCTCCGATTTCCATGGCCAGGGCTGCATGGGAAGGAGCGCCCAGACCCGCATCCACTACAACCGGAACCCGTGCCTGTTGAATAATGATCTCTACTTGGTGGATTGTCAATAGTCCCTGGTTGGTGCCGATCGGCGAGCCAAGCGGCATTACCGCTGCTGCCCCCGCATCTTGCAGACGCAGCGCCAGAACAGGATCAGCATTCATATACGGCAGGATGGTGAAACCATCTTTTACAAGCAACTCAACGGCCTTCAAAGTCTCAACAGGATCAGGCAGGAGTGTCCGCGGATCGGGCGTTACCTCAAGTTTCAGCCAGTCTCCCCCGCCCGCGGCCCTTGAAAGCCTTGCCAGCCGGACCGCCTCATCAGCGTCTCTGGCGCCTGACGTATTCGGGAGAAAAAAATATTTCTTCCGGTCAAGCGCACTCATAATGTCATCAACCGGATTATTCAGGTCCACACGGCGAAGGGCAACGGTTACCATTTCAGCCCCGGATGCCTCTATGGCCTTAATCATGACGTCTGATGAAGAAAATTTTCCTGTCCCTGCAAAAAGGCGGGAGGTAAATGTCCTTCCGGCAATACTCAACATCTTATCCTCCTCCTACAAATCGAATCAGTTCCACGACAGAGCCTTCTTTAAGAGGGTGAAATTTAAATTCATCACGTTTCACGATGCCCCCGTCACATTCGACAACGACTGAGCCGGGATCAAGGCCCAAAACCCTGATCAACTCCTCCACCCTGATGACCGGATCTATTTCCATAACCTCGCCGTTACAGATAATTTTCATCTTTTTTCCCGCGCAAAAAAGTAAGGTAACGGCATTACCGGCTAATCGAACTCCACAGATGACCGGTCATTTTTTCCTGGTAAATCACGAAAAAAACAACATACATCACCTGCCGTCGGTATGGTAGATTTTTTTCTGATTACAACGAATTTGGGGGGGATTGTATAAAGGACCTGTAGGGTAAGGTCTTGAAAAATCAAGTTTAACAATTTTCCACATCCCGTACCCTTTGCTTGACGAAACAGGGACAGACTGCTACGTTTCAGATGAATTTCTGGACTGCATCCATTCTAAAACTTCTTTCGCGTACTTGTTAAAATCCTGGATGTGAAAGTTTAAAATCGCACACACAACATCCCAATCGGACGGTTTTTTTGACTTGAGCCGCTCTATACACCGATCAAGAGATTCCAACTTATGAAGGATTATTCTTTCATCCATGAGCAAAACGTCTGTTGCGATGTTTGAGAATCATTTCTGTATAAGGCATCATATCTGCCTGATTATACCACATTTT
>JAYEGR010000127.1:4917-9280 GCA_034659175.1 Thermodesulfobacteriota bacterium
ATAGTCCTCCAAAGTCCCTTGGATGTTTTTTGTTATCTGCGGCAGCTTCATTATTTTTCAAAAGAGAAAGCAAGAAAGGGGTCGTAAACAGCCTTCGGGGTAAGGTCTTGAAAAATCAGTTTAGCAACTTTTCAAGACCTTGCTTACAGTTGTATAGTGAATCTTCAGTTGGTCGGCTATCTCCTTTAAGGTGTAGCTGTACTGCATGTGGGCCGCTTCTATTTGTTTATTACGGACCGTTTTATCCTGTATTGCCTTTTTAAAGAAAAGGGCTCCTAAAGGTGGTCTGCCGGGGAATCTCTGGGCCCGTGGAATTTCGCCGATTTCTTTTACTTCGCTGAGTCTGCTCTGGATATCAGCCACAAAATCCGAACCACCCAACACGATCTGGCCCACAAGTTTTTTCCAGGGACTTTCTTTAGGGTTCGCTATTCCATCAGCGACAAATTTTCTGTACCCCTTACGGGCCTTATTTTTTGTCCTTGCAAATTGTCCCAGAATCCAGTCCACCGTCAGGAATTCAGGAACCTTAACGGAATAGGCGGTTGCCTGATAACTGCTCCAAACCCATTTCTTCGGCTCGCTTTCCATACCGGCACGCACCGGATTAAGGATGATATATCGGCAAAGTTCAAGTAAATGCTCATTTTTTTCAACAAGTATAGCCTTATATCGTCCCTGGAACACATGACCGACTCGATCATGCTGACGATTGAATCTCTGTGTATACATACCATTCAGCTGACGCATTCCCAAGGAAAGATTCGGAGCCGACGTTTCAAGCAGCACGTGATAGTGATTATCCATCAAACAATAGGAATGACACAGCCAATTATATTTTTTAATGACAGTTGCCATAATTTCCAGGAATACCTGCCGGTCAGCATCATTTACAAAAATTCTCTCCCGTGCATTCCCTCGGGAAGTGACATGATATACAGCGCCGGAATATTCTATTCTTAGTGGTCTTGCCATAAAAAGAACATAGCATAATAATAATTATATTTCAAGACCTGACCCTTATATGTTATTTTGGGCGGGATATACTAATGCAAATAAACAAAACAACATGGGAAAAAAGAAGAAATGGTGGTAACTTCTTGCCCAGGGAGTTGTTTTAAGGGATGTGGAAATGTAGGATCAGGGAGTCGAAAGGGGGAGGATAAAGCTATATTGTTGTGAAAGGACGGAAAGTGATTATATTGGCCGGGCTTACAGCATTGGTTGTGCTGTCTATGGCTGTGTGCTACGGGTTTTTCCGGGAACCGAATCATGTCAGGCTGCGAACGATTATGGTTCAAAGCGGCGGCCTGGCGGATCATCTTGCAGGGAAACGGGCTGTTCTCATAAGTGATCTGCATATCGGATCACGGTTTCACCGGGCTGCGGCCGAGGCGCTCCGAATGATCTCTGAATTAAAACCGGATTTGATTTTTCTGACAGGGGATTATGTTAAATGGAACGGCAAAACGGCTGCGTATGAAAATGCTCTCGATTTCATGAGTCGGCTTAAAGCCCCGCTCGGGGTGTACGCGGTGTTTGGCGATTCTGATTATTCGTTTTCACGTAAATCATGCGAATTTTGCCATGAGGCCGGCGGTTACGGGCCGGTCACACGGCATAGCGTAAAATTTTTCAAAAATTCAGGAAAGTATATTGAAACGGATAAGGGCAGAGTGTTTATTGCTGGAATTGATGCCGGGCCCGGGCTTGATGAGGCGACAGGGATTGCTTCACTCCTGTCAAAGGATGCGCCCGTGATACTCCTTACGCATAGTTCTGTAATCTTTGATTCAATTGATACGGGAACAGACATTCTTGTGCTTTCCGGGGATACGCACGGCGGGCAGGTTTTTCTGCCGGAGGTTATTTGGAAACTGATTAAATGGAAGCCTGATCCGGAACATATGCACGGTTTTTTTCAGGAAAGGAAGAAAGCGCTCTATGTTACAAGCGGTATCGGGACTTCGCATCTTCCATTCCGGCTGGGAGTGCCGCCTGAAGTTGTGGTGATTCAGTTTGGGGACAAGGGGCGGACGGGTCATGAGGATGTATAGAGTATTATTGGCCGGATTTATTCTCATTGTGATCATGTCCTGCGATTCCAGGCCTGAGTTTAATTATGATTTTGAGACAGAGGCGGACCTGGATACACTGTGGTGGAAATGCGGGACGTTTTTTACGCTTACGGATGAGCATGTCACGTCCGGGCGGAAATCTCTGAAAGTGGAATTTTTTCCTGATCCAGGTTCAGGCGACCATTATCCTGGTTTGTCCCTTGGCGGATTTGCACGAGATTGGACCGGGTATCAGGAATTAAGGGTTGATATTTTTAATCCTGAGCAGGAGCCGTTAAAATTGGCTGTGCGGATTGATGACAGTAAGAATCCGCAGTACAAAGACCGGCATAACGATTCTATCCTGCTCCGGGTAGGAGCTAATCAGGCGTTCATAAAGCTGGAAATCCTGGCTACGCCGAATAATAAAAAAAAACTTGATTTGGAAAACATTCAAAGTGTGATCTTCTTTCTTGTAAATCCTACAAAAAGGCATACGCTGTTTTTTGACAACATCAGGCTTGAATGATTTTTTTCGTTTTTTCGGATACCCGGACAACAAAACGATGGAAAATAATTCCTCCGAAGTACTCTTAAGGACGGGAAAGCCGTTTACATATTGAGTAACCGTTCAGAAGGGGGGCCTCTATTTAGCAGACTCCTCCGTATATAATCGTTTACAGGCCCATATGTGTACACTGAAGGGCATAAACTTCGCAGGCCGGCGAATATGAATTATAATCCCAACAGGAAAAACAGATTCAAGGAATCACTTCTAAACAAAAAGATGTTTACCATAACGTACGAACTGGTCCCTGGCAGAGGGTCCAGAAGTAAGGTTCAGGATAAGCTCCTTGCTTTTGCTGAACAGGCCGTCCTTGGAAAACAAATACAGGCCTTGAGTATCACGGAAAACGCCGGAGGGCATCCGGCTCTTAGTCCGGAGGTATTGGGAAGAGATATCATAAGGCTCGGAATTGATCCTCTGGTACACCTGACGTGTAAGGATAGAAATCGAAATCAACTGGAAAGCCGTTTGCTTGCGCATGGCAGAGAGGAGATGTACAATCTCCTTGTTATTGGAGGAGATTATCCTCGCTACGGGTTTAAGGGGTTTGCCAAACCGGTATTTGATCTGGACACGGTGCAGCTTATAAAAATGGTTGATGAGATAACCAAAGGATTTGAGATAGAAAAAAATGCGCCGGGGGGCGGGGCAAAACTCCCTCCAATCCCTTTTTTTAAGGGATGTGTTATCTCACCTTTTAAAAAACTCGAAGCGGAATTAATGACCCAATATTTTAAACTGCACAAAAAGATTGCCGCCGGCGCTGATTTCGTTATTACCCAGGTGGGATTTGACGCGCGCAAGTTTGATGAGGCGCTTCGGTATATGCGACAAAATGGCCTGGATGTCCCGATACTGGGGAATGTGTACATACCGAGCAAGACTGTGGCTTCAGTCATGCATCAGGGATTGGTCCCGGGCTGCGTAGTGACCGATAAACTCATGTCCACGTATGAAAAAGATCGGCTTCCGGACAGCGGGAAAAAAAATCGATTAATTCGGGCTGCCAGGCTGCTGGCCATCCTAAGAGGTCTTGGATTCGACGGTGTGCACATAGGAGGTTCCCGGCTTACCTATGAAGACATAGAGTTTGTACTGGAAAAGGGAGAAAAGTTCTATCCCGACTGGCAGCAATGGGTAGGAGAGTTCTCTTTTCCGCAAGAAGATGGTTTTTACTACTATGAACCGGATCGTAAAACAGGATTGAACACGGATGTGCCGACTAATCGACACCAAGGCATCCCCCAAATATCGGCAGGCTATCGTTTTAACAGACAGGTTCACAAAGCAGTCTTTGACAAAAAGGGATGGTTATATCGTCCCACAAAGATCATTTGCCGTAAAATATCCGGAACATCTTTTGAAAAACTATTTACGCAATTTGAATATTTCATTAAATTTATCGGTTTTGAATGCCGGATGTGCGGAGATTGTACCCTGTCTGAAACAGCCTTTCTATGCCCGCAATCACAATGCGCAAAACATCTTCTGAACGGCCCCTGCGGAGGGAGTCGCGATGGATGGTGCGAGGTCTATCCCGGTGTCAAGCGGTGCGTCTACGTTCGGGCTTATGAGCGTCTTAAATTGTTTGGTGAAGAAGAGAGCCTCAAGGAGAATATTGTCCCGCCAAGGGATTGGTCCTTGAACCGCCGGTCCTCATGGATTAGCTATTTTATGGGAAAAGGGCATGAAGCGCTAAAAAAATATCTTTAGAAAACGTGGTCTGTCCCCTATTTCA
>JAYEGR010000128.1:0-9217 GCA_034659175.1 Thermodesulfobacteriota bacterium
GCCAGTTCGGTTACTGCCATGGCATAACGGTTGGAGTTATTCCACTTGGTGATTGCCTGAAAATTTGGATATCCAGCCACAAAACGCCTGCCCCCGTCGGCCAGTTCCAATCCCACGATCGTGAGATCCCTGTTGTCAGGCGCAGGCTTTAAGTCCACACCCTGGAGTTTTTTGACTTCCTGCCATGGGACAAGCCCTTTTCTGCCCTTACGAAAGGCCGCATTCAGTTTTTCGTCTTTTAGTTTACTGCCCAATTCCCAGTAAACAGGCGCGCCGAATGTCCAATGAAACCTGTGCAGGTAATTGGCAATACTTGCCAGAATATCCGGAATAGAGCGCCACACGTCACGGCTGCCGTCCTTATCAAAATCCACAGCGTATTCCCTGAAACTCGAAGGAATGAACTGGGTCTGGCCAAAGGCGCCTCCATACGAACCCGGCACTTCCCGCGGGTCTATCCCGTTCTCCCGGCATAGAACAAGAAAATGGATCAACTGTTTACGGTAAAAATTTCTCCGCCTGGGATACGCATCAAACATAGTATTCAAGGTCTGAAACATGTCAAATGCACCTTTGTGCTGTCCGAACTTACTCTCGATTCCCCAGATTGCGGTCACTATCTCCCTTTCCACTCCAAACTCTTTTTCCACCCGGTCAAACAAGACGGAATGCTTACGCAACATTTTCCGGCCCTGCTTCACCATGGACCTGGTAACAAACATGGGTGAATACTGATAATAAGGCTTGGCTTCCCACTGCCGGTCCATGAGCACCAGTACCCTGCGCTTAATAGTTACGCCTTTAAAAATCCGGTCCAGTTCTTCCCTGGAAAAGGAATGCGTAAGCCTCAGCTCCTTAAAAACCCCGTTGTAACGGTCGGTTGAAAGATCTATAACCTGGCCGTCGTTTACCAGGTCTGCGGCCTGCGGCTTTTTATCCTCTGCACAAGCCGGAGAAACGAGTAACAGAACCGTAAACAGGAAGCCCTTAACTGATAGTGTGGTAAAAAAACGGATACTCATGACGAAAATGCCTTTTTAAATGAATTCATGAAGTCGTTAAGCAATTCCACGGGGAGCGCATTGATGCCCGCGGCTGCCGCACGGCCGCCGCCTGTAGGATATGCCCTGCACAGGACATCCGCTCCCGTCTTATTGCAGAGAGGCGCCCGAACACTGACAAGATATGTCCCGTCGCTGTTGTCGATTATCAGGGCATGAGCCGTATCCTTCATTTCCCTGGCCTTCTTATTGCTGAATACTCCTGCAACCCGCCTGGACCATGATTCAGCCGGAAACTCGAAAGCCCTGATCCCGGCCCTGTGAATAAATGGTTCGCAATTCCCTGCCTTTGTCATGTCATCTGCAAAACCATGCCTTAAAATGGCCGGCACGTCAGACTGATTACAGAAATCCAGGGGATCTTCATATGGTTTAACCGCCTCATAAAGGACTTGAGGGGTAAAATAAAGATCAGACACTGATTTACCGTAACCATTATAATTCATCAATTCGCCCAGTTCCCTTAATCGGCCCAGTTGGTCGGATGTCAATTTAAGATCAGCAGCCGCATCCATAGCCGCTCCATGTAAATTGTCTCCAAATGCGGCAACCACGGCCCAGGGCCTGTAGCGTCCTCTAAACAGCCGGTCGATGATCAATGACGTGCACACATCAGGGTCTGTATCAACAATGGCGTTAAGAGATTCCGAATCCGGAATCTCCCCTGGGAAGTGATGATCAACATAAAAAATCTTGCAATCCATCTCAAGCAGAGCAAGCAGATCTTTCTTATTACTGTCCATGGATACATCCAGGACAGTAATTATTGTTTCCTGCTCGCACTTCCGGCCGGGCCCGATTTCAGACACTACCTGCCGGACCAGCCGGATATCACGCTTGACTCCGGAGATCAACCGGGAAGAACGTGGTTGTGCCAACCGCAACTGGTGCAGGGCGCATATTCCGTCGGCATCGCCGTTAAAAACGTCAAAAATCAAGTTCCATCACCTTGCCAAGGCCGGCCAGGGAGAATATTATCCCTATTCGGTGGTCATCCGGGGTCTTGGCCGCCAGCAGTTCCACAGACCAACACGCAGGATGATAAATCAGGTGTACGGATGCCTCCACCATATGATTAGATGACCATGAATGAGCCATATTACCCTTGACTGAAAAAAGTTTCGATAATGCAGCCTGAAGCACCATATTCAGTTCATGCATGGATTCAGCCGAATCATCAGTATAAAAATAAGGCTCGTCCACCCAGGGCACCCTGTTGTAACGATAATTTATGGAAAGACTGCGCCTTTCCCTGCCGGAATATTGTGTTTTAAAATTGTAAAAGGTAACGCCCTTGCCATGAACACTCCACGCGGTTTCGTATCCTATCATTAATCTGTCAAGGGGATAGAATTCCAACTCAAAAAAGATATCGGAAAAAGGATGCCGGCCATCCCGGGCGTCCTCAAGCGACCTCCTGGCCTCGTGAATATTGTAGGCCTGGCTGATCTTAAAATAACCGAACCGGCGATCATAACTATTATCACCAAGCAGACCGCCTATCCTGAAATAATTATCAATCCCGTATATTAAATGGTTTTGTGATTTAATTCGATCCTGGGCGTCAAGGTATGGAAGATCGCTCTGGTCAGTGGATGTCATGTAAGAATAAGCGATCCTGGGCCGGAATTTGTGATTAAACCGTTTCACAGACCCTAGGTTAATGGCAAAATCACGTGCAAAAGTTGTGGCAAAATCCATTTCAAAATCCCACACCCTCCTGAACTGAGTATCATCCTTTGACCAGTCATGAACCGACGAATCTCCAAATACCTCAACCCTGTACATGGTCTCACGAATCCCTGTTGAAATCGTGCCTTCTATAAAATCGGCCGGGATAGACACAACAAGCCCGGGATGAATATCCAGCCTGTGCTCTCCAATGCCCTTGTCCCGCCGGTAAAAAATATATTCGGAGTCCCAGTCCAGACTGCATGGAACCGGAGTCTTCGAAATTCCGACCCGACCGTTATAAATAACCCTGGGCAATGCGTGAAGCGTCGTAGTTGCAGACAGCTCTTCACGTTCATCATCCACTGTTCGCATTTCCCCTCCCAGAAACATTGAGGCTGTTGTTTTGCCGAGCTGGAGGGTGGACTCCCTGAAGGGAATAGACTCTTCCTGAAATCCACGGTTGTGCGTAGCCAGAAACTTATCATTGCTTGTATCAAATCCGATTATACCATTTCGGAACTCCTGCAGATAGTCCCGGTCAGAGACCATATCCAGATCAAGTCCGGCCTTTAAGCCGTTTCCGAAATCATGATCCGCCTTGGCCCGAAGCCAGTACCGGTCATGATCGGTCCGCAGATACCCGTCTGATTTGTACTCGTCTTCAACCGTATCAGTCGTCTTGTCGTGCTGATAATTGACCGCAATGGTCCCTTGTGAACGTTCAGCCGCCCTGTATCGGAATTCAGCGCCCGCGGTCACACCCCTTTTACTCAGGATTCCAGGATAAAAAGTGGCGTCAAAACTGGGAGAAAGATTCCAGAAAAACGGGAGGTTAAATCCTGTGCCGTCCCGCTGCGACTGGGACCACTCAGGAGTAAGAAAACCGGATTTCCTGGATACCGGAATTACTAGATAAGGGAGATAGGCTATCGAGACATCCTTGACCCGCAAAGAGACATTTTTCAAACGGGCCTTATCGCCTGTATTGAGGTACACATCGGATGCATTGATGGACCAGAGCGGTTTCCCTTCCGCAGGCTCCGGGCAGGTAGTAACACGGCCATCCTTAAAATGATAGGTTAATTCACCTGTTTTCTCCACCTCCTGTCCGCTGAAATGCCAGTTGGATTCTGAAAACCGCAGGCTGGTCATGGTAAGATAGCCGGTTTGACGGTTAAGATCAAACCTTGCGCTCTGAGCCACCAGCACATCATTAACGGAATGCACCTCCAGGTTACCCCTGGCCTTGATACTGCCGGCCTTTACATTATACCTGATCCAGTCGGCCCGGATCACCAACGGATCGGCCCCGACTTCCTCGACATGCTGCAACACCACGCTTCCCTCGGCAACAATGATGTCCGACTTTTCGAAACGAATGATTCTGTTAGCTGAAATCTGCCAGGGCACGGACATCAGATCATCAGCAACTGCCTGATTTGATGCGGCAAGTAAACATATACCTGCAACAAAACATAATAATAATCGGTAACCGTTCACGGGTTTTCAAAGTCCAGAGGTTTAAAGGTTTAAAGGTTCCGGGTTCAAAGGTTCAGAGGTTCGGAAATTCACATGCTCAGCGTTTTGGTTAACCCTGAACCCGGAACCTCTGAACCCGGAACCTATCATTATTTAACCACTGCTCCCGTACTGCCTGAAGAAACCTGCCTTGCGTATCTGGCTGCGTATCCTGTTGTAATATTCGGGGGACGCGGCTGCCATTCTTTTTTCCGTTTGGCAAGCTCATCTTCTGAAACAGCAAGCTGTAATTCTTTTGCAGTGATATCCAGTATAATAGTGTCGCCTTCCTGCACAAGTCCGATAGGACCGCCGTCGGCAGCCTCCGGGGAAACGTGTCCGATGCACGCCCCTTTAGTCCCGCCGCTGAACCGGCCGTCCGTGATCAGAACCACACTTTTACCAAGCCCCATCCCGACAATTGCGGATGTAGGGGAAAGCATCTCCGGCATCCCCGGCCCTCCTCTGGGTCCGCAATAACGAATGACCACCACGTCATTGGCCTTGATTTTGCCGCCTAAAATCGCCTCCTGGGCCTCTTCCTCGGATTCAAAGACCCGGGCAGGCCCTGAATGTTTCAGCATTTCATCGGCCACGGCTGACTGTTTCACAGCCGCCCCTTCCGGAGCAAGGTTGCCGTACAGAATAGCAATTCCGCCCTGTTCGTGATAAGGGTTTGACACCGACCGAATAATATTCGCATCACGAACCAAGGCCTTGGAAAGGTTCTCGCCCAAAGTCTTGCCGGTAACTGTCATTACATCCTGGTTCAGCCCTTTTTTCGTGTCAAGAAGCTGGGCCATAACGGCCTGAACTCCGCCTGCCTCATCAAGCTGCTGAAGGCTGTGTGGACCGCCGGGCATAAGATTGCACAGATGGGGAACCCGCTGACTCACGGTATTAAACAGGTCAAGCGGCAGGTCCACCTCAGCCTCGCGGGCAATTGCGGGTATGTGCAGGACCGTGTTGGTGGAACATCCCAGGGCCATGTCCACGGCAATGGCGTTTTCAAATGCCTCAGGCGTTGCAATATCCCTTGGCCTGATATTTTTTTCAAGGATATCCATGACAGCCATCCCGGCCTGCTTGGCAAGACGAATCCGGGCCGCTGAAATTGCCGGGATTGTCCCGTTTCCGGGAAGCCCAAGCCCCAGCGCCTCGGTCAGGCAGTTCATGGAATTGGCAGTGAACATGCCTGCGCAGGAACCACAGCCGGGGCATGCCGCATCTTCGAGTTCAGCAAAATCGTCAGGGCGCATGGTATTGGCCTTTACCTGCCCGATACCTTCAAAAACGCTTACAAGATGCACGTCTTTTCCCTTGAAACGGCCTGTCAACATAGGGCCGCCACTCACCATTATCGCGGGGATATTGAGACGAAGCAGGGCCATCAGCATGCCCGGAACAATCTTATCACAGTTGGGAATCGCCACCAGTGCATCAAATGGATGGGCCATGGCCATTATCTCAACCGAATCCGCGATTATTTCACGGCTTGCAAGAGAGTATTTCATGCCTGCATGATTCATGGCAATCCCATCGCAGACGCCGATGGTGCCGAATGCAACAGGCGTTCCACCGGCCATACTTACGCCGGTTTTGACAGCATCAAGGATCCGGTCCAGTTGAACATGCCCGGGAACGATATCATTATGAGCATGGGCTATACCGATCAGCGGCATGGCGATCTCCTCATCAGTATACCCCATGGATTTAAAAAGAGAACGATGGGGCGCCCTTTCAAGCCCCTTTTTCATCAAATCACTACGCATTTTTGGAATCCTTTATTTTTTTTAAGTTTTTGACATTGATTTACACTTATATGACTTTTTTGTTTAGCCATCCAGCTTGCAATCTGTGGAATCTACGAATCCTGGCTAAAGGTGTCAAGACAAAAGTCAAATATAATAACAATATAACACGCTCACGAACACTGCTTGAGATTTTATCTTGATAATCGCGGAATATTCTTTTAAGTTGTACTTTGTTGTAAAAAATTAAAGGATATATGGCGTAATTAGTCAATACATATAACATTCGGAATACGTTATGTTCCGAACCAATATCCCATCCTCCCTCATTGACAGCAAAAAAAATCCAACCCGCATCTGATCAAATGAAATATATATTCGGGCCGGTCAACTCCCGTCGTCTTGGGCTTTCTCTCGGTATTGACCTGGTGCCCCCCAAAATCTGCGACTTTGACTGTGTTTATTGTGAGGTCGGCCCGACCACGCTTCTGACGTGTGAACGTGCCGAATACGCCTCAACCGAAGAAATAATTTCGGAAATAGATCGTTTCACGGCCGACCAGGCCCAAATGCGACCGGTGGACGTATTCACCATTACAGCTTCCGGAGAACCCACGCTTCACACGGGCATTGGTCAAATAATCAGCCATATCAAGGAAAAAACAACAAAACCGGTGTGCGTGCTCACAAACGGCTCTCTTTTACACCTAAAGGATGTGAGAGATGATCTTATGAAAGCCGATATCGTCATCCCGTCACTGGACGCGGCTGATCCGGAATCCTATAAGAAAATAAATAGACCGGCATCCTGCGCAAAACTTGAAACAATTATTCAAGGGCTGTGCAGATTCAAAAAAGAATTTGCGGGTAAATATTTACTTGAAATCCTGATCGTAAAAGGACTGAACGATAACCAGGAAAACATAAAAGCCCTTAAACAAGCAATAAAGAAAATTAAACCGGACTTGGTGCAGTTAAACACAGTGAACCGCCCTGCCCCCGACAATTCCGTCCATCCGTTGGACCGCAATGAATTAAACAAAATCGCGGCAAAGCTGGAAGGACCTGTGGATGTCATCGGGAATTTTGAAAAAACAAACAGAAAAAACAGGCAAATTGTAAGTGAAGTTGAAATTATTTCAATGCTTCAGCGCAGGCCGTGTACGATCGATGACGTATGCGAAGCATTAGGCGCCGAAATCATATATGCCAAAGACATCATGGAAAAACTGACAAAGGCTGGTAAATTGTGTAAAATAAACCACACAGGAAAAATTTATTACCATCCCGGCTAACGTAAACGTTCACAGGGCAAAGGGTTTGCGATCCGGCAGGGCTTTTGCTGCCCCGTGATCGGTTACCAGCTAATTCTCAGCCACGGAAAATAGAATATAAGGCAAATAATGAATACGGACAAACCTGAAAAAAATATAATTTCAGATGACAAAAAATCCGCCTCCACGGAAAAGGCCGGGAAAAAAAGCGTTGCCGGCAAAGCAAAAAAAACCTCCCCGAAATCTCAGTCCGGGGGAGGAAAATTAAAGGCCAAGCCCAAGAGCGCCACCGGCAGGAAAACAACCGGAGCGACAACGAAAAAGTCATCCACAGCCGTAAAAGGCCGCGCGGACAACAAAAAGAGTGAAAAGGGCAAAAAAAAAGAGATTG
The DNA here is from genome assembly GCA_034659175.1 of Thermodesulfobacteriota bacterium. Lineage (GTDB taxonomy): Bacteria > Desulfobacterota > Desulfobulbia > Desulfobulbales > DAOVYS01 > DAOVYS01. The sequence goes on from JAYEGR010000128.1 coordinate 7,670, forward strand.
CCTGCAAGCTTCTGGTTAATACGATCGAACCTGAGGAATGCAGAATCGCCCTTCTTGAGGACGGCAGAATAGAGTCTTTTCATGTGGAGACCGTATCCAGAGAGCAGACCAAGGGAAATATCTACAAAGGCAGAATAGCTGCGGTTGAGCCGAGTCTTCAGGCCGCCTTTGTGGAGATAGGGACCGAAAAAAACGGGTTTCTGCCGTTCAGTGATATCCATCCCGAATATTATTACTCTGACGTTGATCCTGATACCCACTGGAAAAAACTAAAGATCCAGGATGTGATACGCAAGGGCGAGGAGGTGCTGGTCGAGGTGGTAAAGGAGAGTGTCGGAAACAAGGGCGCCAACATGACCACTTTTCTGTCCATTCCAGGCAGATACCTGGTCCTTATGCCGGGAAGCAGCAGCGCCGGCATTTCAAGAAAAATTGACAATGAAGAGCAACGCCGCAGGCTTAAGGAAATGATGAACAGCTTTAACATTCCTGAAGGGATTGGTTACATCATCCGCACAGCCAGCAAGGGTATTACAAAAACAGCGCTGTCTCGTGACATGAAATACCTGATTAATCTCTGGCAGGAGATCAAAGCGCTCGGCCAGAGCATGCCCGCCCCTTCCCTGGTTTACCAGGAGCAGGACATCATCTCAAGATTCTTGCGGGATCATTTTACTTCCGACATTCAGGAGATCCTGGTCGACAGCAAAAATGCCTATGACCAGGTTGCCCATTTCATGGAACTGCTTCCAGCCAGGCAGAAAAAAATGACCACGGTCAAGCTGCATAAGGGTTCCCGCCCCATTTTTAACCAATACCAGGTTGAGGAACAGATCGAACAGATTTACAAACGGAAAGTACAACTGCCTTCAGGCGGCTCCATCGTAATCGACCCCACCGAGGCCCTTGTGGCAATTGATGTTAATTCCGGCCGCACTGCCAAGGATAAGGACTTTGAAGCGACCATTTTCCTGGCAAACATGGAGGCTGCGGTAGAAATTGCCAGGCAGCTCAGACTACGCGATCTTGGCGGTCTTATTGTGGTGGACTTTATTGATATGCGGGAGTCCCGGAACATCAGGGAAGTGGAAAAAAAGGTCAAGGCAAGCATGAAACGGGACAAGGCCAAGGTGGATATCAGCAGAATATCCAGGTTCGGACTTATGCAGATATCACGTCAAAAAATGGCATCACCCATCCAAACAGGGAGTTACAACATCTGCGAACACTGTGCAGGCCGTGGCGTAGTGCGCTCTGTTGAAACACTGTCCCTTTTTTATCTGCGCAGAATACACACAGGAATTGTCGGGAAAAAGGTCAAAACCGTTGAATGCCGCCTCCCCATCAAGGTGGCCCAGTACCTTTTAAATAATAAACGGGAAGACCTGCTGGAGCTTGAGAAACAGCACAAGGCGGTGATACGCATCGAGGCAGACCCATTACTGACTCCTTTGGAAAATCATATCGAATTTGTAAAAGAGGATTGATGTAACATCTCAATAAGCAATGGATGTCCCTGGCTTTCCCCGGCATAGAAAATTCTTAAGG
>JAYEGR010000129.1:0-9154 GCA_034659175.1 Thermodesulfobacteriota bacterium
ATGATTCGTAGCTTTTAGCTGTTAACGACAAAGCCCGCTGATTGAAGTAGTTTAATTTGGGACGGCTTGAGAGATAATTTTATGAATTTAAGATTGAAGAAGGGGGATTTCTTCAATCAGAAGCCATATTTGATGCAAAATCTTTTCACTCCACTGCATCCACGCTCGGCAAACTAATGGCCGACATCAAAGGAAAATCCCAGGCCATGATCAGCGAAATTTCAGGCTGAACAGGCTTACACAAAAACTCCCTACTTATCATATTTTTTGGGCGAACCCTTAGTTTGCCTTGACTCCATCTCCGACATTTTTTAATGTACCGGCAATCTTATAAAGGGGTGAAGAGGTCGGAGGAATCTGCTGAATAGGGGTGCCTCTGAACGATTACAATATAATTGATAAGGAGCAGCTACAGATGAAAAAAGCTGAATTAGGTGATATTGTTACAATAATCTATGACGGTGTTCTCAGCGACGGCAATATTTTTGATTCCTCGGACGACTCGGGCCCTCTCGAGTTTCAAATCGGCAGCAACAGTGTACTGCCTGGTTTTGAAGATGCAATTCTTGACATGACAGAGGGAGAAACAAGAACTATCCAACTCCCGCAAGAAGAAGCCTATGGCCCAAAAAACAAAGAGCTTATCCAAACGGTTGACAGAAAAAATCTGAGCCCTGATATTGATCCAAAGCCGGGAATGATACTGGGTCTAAACATGGAAAAAGACGGGGTCGGCCATAAGGTGCCTGCCATAATTACCGAGGTTGCCGGCGACCTGATCACTGTGGATTATAATCATCCTCTTGCCGGTCGGACCCTGATATTTCATCTCACACTTCAATCCATCAAACCTGCGCCGCCGTCAAACGATAAAAGTTAAGGGATATGGAAATAAATCTCAAATGCCTTGAAAAAGTAGGAACCGTATTGTCAATTGCCGGCTCCGACCCTTCGGGGGGCGCCGGAATCCAGGCAGACCTGAAGACATATGTTTCCATAGGAGTATACGGCGCCGCGGCCATCACCTGCCTCACGGCCCAGAACACCCTTGGAGTTTCCGCATATCTTCCCGTAGACCCGTCCTTTGTGCGGAAGCAGGTTGAACTCGTGCTGCAGGATCTGAACGTTACCCACATAAAAATCGGAATGACCGGAACAGAGGAAATTATTAAGGTAATTGGCGATCTCCTCACCGAATTTAACGGTGAGGTAATCTGCGATCCCGTAATCAGGGCATCCGACGGGCATGCGCTTCTTAAACAGGAAAGCGTGGCCTGCCTCTGCGATCACATTATAAACCGTACAACAGTTCTTACACCGAACCTGGCTGAACTCAGAATGATAACCGACCGGTCCTGCGCGGATTCGGACGAGGCGATACAGGCCGGCATATCACTTTTTGACGAATTCAAGAGTCTGCGCGCGGTTGTAATAAAAGGCGGGCATCTGGAAGAAGAGAGGGAAACCGTGACTGATTATCTGCTGGTCAGAGAGGATAAATCAAAAAAGATCATCACCAAAACATCAGCACACAAACGGGTCCGAACGAAAAACACGCACGGTACCGGGTGCACATTTGCGTCGGCGTTTGCCGCATTTCATATGCTGAAAGGGGAATATGAACAAGCCTTTTTTAACGCGGTAAATTTTGTAGACAGGCTTTTGAATAAAAATGCATCATTAAAATTCGGGGAGGGCTGCGGCCCTCTTGCCTTGCACATTGCAACAACTGTCACATAACGCGGCAAAAGGGGTGCAATACAAAAAAGTGACACCAGTAAGATAATGTAAATATTGCGCTAATCAGTCTCAACATTAGGGGACGCCATGCCGTAAACGTGCTCGTGAACGTAAACGAAATTAATAATAGTACATTATGCCAAACACGTTAACGTGAACGTTCACGAGCACGTTGAACATAACACTGCGAACAAGCCAAACATTAACTTGTCATTTTTTTGTATTGCACCCCGGCAAAAGAACCATGTAATAGCTTAGCTCGCTCAAAAACAACTTCACATTTTTGGGCGAACCCTCTCCACGTCACATCATCCTGACACTCCCGCAGTCCGGACAGATCCACGTCGGACCGTTGGACATTCCCCACTTATTTTCCTCAAAACACTCCGGGCAAATCTGGAAACCACATGGACAGTTCCAGCAGAACATAAACGTCCGTTTGCAGCACTGGCACTGATAGTCTTTACCTCCCCGTCTTCTGCGCGAGTAAGACATCTTTTTTTTTCCCTCTGACAACTCTAATCTCCAGCCTTGAATTATTCTTTGCTACTTTTTTAATTCCTCTGAAAGCCAATTCAGATACCCCTTCCCTGCCGCTTCCACGGTCGTGATAATCTGTATATATTCAGTCATAAGAGAAATATAACACAATCTTAATAAAATCGTCACATTGATCTGTTTTAATAATTTCTCAAATAATTAGAGTGGATAGAACATAAAGGATTCGCCCAAAAATAAATTTACATTTTCAGGTAATTGAGGCGCCCGCATGGCAAGGCGCGAGAAGGGCGAATAGCAGGGCTATTTAACCGACGAGCAACGCAGCCATGCGGGATGGATCGACGCATGAAAATGTGAAGTTATTTTTGAGCGAGCATAGGTGAGGAGTGATGCCGGAAAAAATATTAATTGTAGAGGACGAAAAAGATCTGGTTGAAATACTGGAATATAACCTTAATAAAAAAGGATATGCCGCCATGGCAGCCTTAGACGGTCTGACCGCCTGCCGGATGATTGAGGAAGAAAAGCCGGACCTGGTTCTCCTGGACTTGATGCTTCCCGATTTAAATGGATGGGATATCTGCAAACTTATCCGCAGTCATGAAGATGAAGAAATTTCAGAGACTCCCATTATTATGCTTACCGCCCTTGGCTCCCCGGAGGATAAAATAAGAGGGCTGGAACTTGGGGCGGATGATTATATGCCCAAACCCTTTGTAATTAAGGAGGTATTGTTAAAAGTCGGCAGAATGATCCGAAAGGCGAAAAAGAATAAACAGTTAAACATCAAAATCAAAAACCTTGAATCAAAAAAAACCCGACAAATTGATTTTCAGAATATACTTTTTCATGAATTAAAAAGTCAATTGATCGTAATTAGCGGATTTTCCTCAAAAATAGAAAAAAAGGGGAATGGGGTTCCACCGGAACCGGACCGGCGCCAATATTATGCAGGAATAATCAAAGAGTGTTCCAACTCTTTGATTTTATTAGCTGAGGAAATGCTCATTATTTCCAGGTTAGAGACCGGGGCATATCCATTGCCAATGGAAAATGTTTGTTTTGAAGAAATAATCCGGCAAATTATTCCCATTTTTTCCGAGCAGGCAAAGGAAAAGGACATTTCTGTAGAGTTTAAAATGATAGGAAAAATTCCTCAAATTAGACTGAATTCGGCAGGACTAAAGGTTTCCCTTTCCAGCATTATTGAAAATGGTATTAAATACAGCCCCCTGAAAACGTGTTTAAAAATAAAATTACTGTATCAAGAAGAAAATATGGTCATCCTTGAAGTTGAAGACAACGGCCCCGGCATACCGAAAAAAGATTTGGAAAAAATTTTTACTAAATTTTATCGCGGAGATAATGTAAAACACAAAACTAAAGGGACCGGTCTTGGTTTATATACTGCTAAAACCGTAGTCGAAGCTATGGGTGGCAGGATAACAGTGGAAAGCATAAACGGAAATGGAAGCCGTTTTAGAATGGAATTCAAGCAAACGCATAAAAAGCTGGACAATGCAGCCTGATCGCCTTCCTGTGGAGCGCTGACAAACATTTACGCGGATTTATTGACAAACACCCACCAAGTGATAATAATCGGTACTGACACGGCCTGAACAGGTGATAACAGGTGAAGAGCGCTAAGGGCAAAATGAAAACCAGATATTCAAACCCAAACAAAAAAAATCTTTTAGCAGTTGACGTTGGAAACAGCCACACAGTAATCGGAATATTTATTGGAGATGAACTCCGATTCCAATGGCATGTAAAAACAGACCGGGACATGACCATGGATGAACTGGCCGGTTTGTGTCATGGTCTTTTTTTAATGGAAAAGCTTGATTTTTTGGACATCAGTGATGCTGTGATTGCCAGTGTGGTACCAGCCATGGAGTCGGAATGGGCGGACTTTTCCCGGAAACACCTTGACATTGCGCCGCTCCTGATTAGCGGAACAGACCTTGAAACCGGAATAAAAATCAAGACGGATCATCCGGAAGACATCGGCGCCGACCGCATAGCAAATGGTGTTGCGGCATATCATCGGTATGGCACGGCCCTGATCGTTGTTGATTTCGGAACCGCAATCACGTTTGACTGCATTTCAGGAAAGGGTGAGTATCTGGGCGGGGCCATTGCGCCGGGACTCGGCATTTCTCTGGACGCGCTTGAAAAACGGACCGCAAAACTTCCCAGCGTGGATATTTCCAGGCCTCCGGGAAATCCTATCGGCGCTAATACCATTGCTGCCATGAAATCGGGTCTCCTTTTCGGATTCGGAGGACTGGTGGAAGGACTGGTCAAACGGATAAAGCAGGAGTTTGCCCCTGAAACGCCCAAGGTCATTGCCACAGGCGGCATGGCGCCAATTATAGCTCCCTATGCCGAGTCCATTGAATCGATTGAACCAGAACTCACCCTTCAAGGGTTGCGCCTGCTCCATGAAAAAAACAAATGATCCATTCCCGGATCCGATCCTGCCTCCACGTCTTAAAAAGGGTGATATCATCGGCATTATGGCGCCTGCAGGCCCCATTGAAAAGGAAGATGATTTCAACAGCGGGGTCAGGCTGCTCCACGAGATGGGCTTTGAGACCAGGATCTCCCGCGGCATAATGAAAAAAAAAGGTTACCTGGCAGGGTCGGATTCCCACAGGATCACGGAATTTCACGATCTCTGGGCGGACCGGGAAGTAAAGGCCATTCTCGCGGCCCGCGGCGGATACGGCTCACAGCGAATGCTCTCCGGACTGGACATGGACCTGATCCGGCATCATCCCAAGGCGCTGATCGGCTTCAGCGACGTAACCGTAATCCTTACAGCAATCTTGAAACACACGGGCCTTCACACTTTTCACGGCCCAATGGTGACGACTATTGCCAGGGGAGACAGAGAATCAGCTCATGCATTCTTCAGGATGCTGACGCAGATCAAGCCTGACACCATTAAACCGAAAGGTCTTGAAATCCTGGTACCCGGTCAAGCCAGGGGCCGTCTCGCAGGAGGCAACCTGACCAGCCTGATTCACATTATGTCTACTGCCCACGAACTTACGTGGCAAAATTGCATCCTGTTCCTGGAAGATGTTAATGAAATGGGCTACCGGATTGACAGGATGCTGACACACCTGAAAGAGGCGGGCCGCCTGAACGGTATTACCGGTCTTATTCTGGGAGACTTCAAAGAATGCGGTAACCAGGAAATTATCTGGAACCGTGTCATAGAACTCCTCGGCAAGAAAGGAATTCCGATCTGGGCGAATTTCCCGGTCGGCCACGGCGACAGAAACCTTATACTGCCCCTTGGCATCGATACAGAGATGAATTCGGCTGCCGGCACGCTCATTTTCCTTCAACCCCCTTTTTCTCAAGCAGAATAAACTTCCCAATATAAGATATTCTTCTTCAATATTATTCCGGATACCGCTTTGTGCAGACCATAAGGCGCTCCTGATGAGCGCCCTGAAAAGCATAAATTTCAGCAGGCCTGCAACTCTGTGTGAGCCAAACTGATCGCACCCCAAGAGTACTTCCTCTGGGCGCGTGCAGGTAAGCGTGAGCCTGCGAGACTCCGGATGGGGTGCCTGTAAACGATTACAATAATTTTATCCGGAACGTACCGATATAAACGGAGTGGCAACTGTTTAAAAAAATAATTCTTGCCGTTAAGAACATACCGGTGTAAAAAGGAGGTTTTTTCGCAAAAATAACATGAGGAACTAGAAGATGCAAAAAATCGCTGCAAATAATAAAATCAGAAACATAGCTATAATAGCTCACGTAGACCATGGCAAAACCACCCTGGTTGATGCCATGTTTAAACAGAGCGGTGTTTTCAGAAAGGGCCAGGACGTTGATGAGCGTATCATGGACAGCATGGATCTTGAACGTGAAAGAGGAATAACAATATCTGCTAAAAATTGTTCCGTAGTATGGGAAGGAACAAAAATAAATATTCTGGACACTCCGGGCCATGTGGATTTCGGAGCCGAGGTCGAACGTGCGTTATCCATGGTTGACGGGGCAATACTCCTTGTCGATGCATCAGAAGGCCCTCTTCCACAGACAAGGTTTGTGCTCAAGAAAACATTTGAGGCAGGCCTTAAGGTAATAGTTGTAATCAACAAGATAGACCGTCCGGATGCCAGACCATGGGAGGTGCTGGATAAGGTTTACGATCTTTTCATAGATCTTGATGCCGCTGAAGATCAACTCGATTTTCCTGTTCTTTATGCAGTGGGAAGGGATGGAATAGCAAAAAAAGAGGTTGAGGATAAAGCCGATGACCTTGAAATTCTGTTTAAAACAATTTTAAGCGAAATCCCTCCTCCATCTTATAAGATTGAAGAACCGTTTCAGATGCTGATATCGGACTTAGGCCATTCCGACTATGTCGGAAGGCTTGCAATAGGAAAAATTGTAAATGGAAGCGTCAGTTCAAAGGATGACCTCATGCTTGTCGGCAAAGGCGGCAGCCTGAGACGGATCAGGGTCTCAAAACTCCAGGTTTACGACGGCCTTGCCGTAAATGAAGTCGATCTGGCGGAACCGGGTGACATTGCAGTTGTGTCTGGAACCGATGAATTTCAGATAGGGGATACGATCTGTACTGTTGAACACCCGAAAGCCCTTCCACGAATCAGCGTTGATGAACCAACCGTATCCATGAAGTTCACCATAACCGACTCACCTTTTTCCGGCATGGAAGGTAAATATGTTCAATCCAGCAGAATTCGAGAACGGTTGCAAAAGGAAACATTGACAAATGTTGCTATATCCCTTGAAGAAACCGATAACCGAGACACATTTATTGTAAAAGGACGTGGCGAATTCCAGATGGCAATCCTGGTTGAAACCATGCGCAGGGAGGGTTTTGAACTTTGTGTCGGTCGTCCCGAGGTTATTTATAAATTTAAAAACGGCAAAAAAATCGAACCAATAGAAAAATTATATATCGACTGTAACGAAACATATACAGGTATTGTTACCGAAAAACTTTCAATTCGAAAAGGAAAGCTGTGTAACATTACAAACAACAGCAAAGGCAGGGTCAACATGGAGTTTTCCATACCTTGCCGTTCCATAATAGGCTACAGGGACGAGTTCCTTACCGATACCAAGGGAACAGGCATAATGAATTCGATCCTGGATGGATATGAAGAGTACCGGGGAGACTTCCCGACCCGCCATACAGGCTCAATTGTGAGTGACAGGCAGGGAAGATCCGTGGCCTACGGCCTGTTTAATCTTGAACCAAGGGGACAGCTATTCATTACGCCTGGAATTTCGGTATATGAGGGTATGATAGTAGGAGAGCACAACAAGGAACAGGATATGAATGTAAATCCCTGCAAGGAAAAGAAACTTACAAATATGAGGGCATCGGGAAAAGACGAGAGTACGGTTTGCAGACCACCAAAACTTGTGACCCTGGAATTTGCCCTCAATTTTATTAAAGATGATGAACTGGTCGAAGTTACGCCCAAATCCATCAGGCTGAGAAAGGTTGTACTGTCACAGCAGCAAAGACGTATGTTAAGGCCTAAAAAGGAAAAAAATAAGTAACCGTTTACAGGTAACCGTTCAGATGAGCCCCATATTTTGCAGACTCCTTAAGAATGTAATCGTTCACAGGCGCTTCATATGGGCGCTAGCAGTTCGGCTCACTATATAAATAATATGTGAGCCGGGCTGATCGCGTTCAGATGGAGCGCCTGTGAACGATTATTTTTACAGAGTTGTTATTGTTGGATTATCCCCGCACACCGGACAGTCCGCCCTTTTTTTGATGCGGACATTTCTGAATTTCATTTTCAGTCCGTCGAAAATCATCAACCTGTTTGTCAGGAGGTCTCCTTTGTTGATAATGAATTTAAGCGCCTCCGTTGCCTGAAGCGTTCCCAATACGCCCGCAATAGCGCCCAGCACACCAGCATGGCTGGAACTCGGAACTGCGCCGGGAGGCGGTGGTTTGTTAAATACGCACCGGTAGCAGGCCGATTTTCCTGGAACGACCGTCATCATCTGGCCGTCGAACTTTATTACTCCGGCATGTGAAAAGGGTTTGCCTGCAAAGACGCACGCATCGTTGATCAGGAATTTTGCAGGAAAATTGTCTGTTCCGTCAATAATAAAGTCATACTTTTTGATGATGCCTAAGATGTTGTCGGCAGTGGCAGACTCTCTGTATATATTTACCCTGATGTCGGGATTTATCTGTGTGATTTTTTCTTTTGCCGAATCCACTTTCGAGGTATCAATGTCTTTGGTGAAGTGGATTACCTGCCTCTGTAGGTTGGACAGATCCACCACATCCGGGTCCATGATTCCTATGACCCCGACTCCGGCTGCGGCAAGGTAAAGGAGGGCCGGCGACCCAAGCCCTCCCGCCCCGACCACGAGAACCCTGGCGTCGGCAATTTTCTCCTGGCCCTTTATTCCACATTCAAACAGCATTATGTGCCGGCTGTATCTCTTCAGTTGATTATCGTTAAGTTTCATTATATACAGACCTTGTAATCTTTGTTGATTAAAGGTGGATTTTTTGGGCTTTTTGTCCCTTCAATCCCTGAACCTTGAACCCCATATATCTAGACTCGGTTATAATCCAAGGGAGTCTTTTTGTGAACCGCATTTTTTCATCAATTCGATTGGTTGACATCCTGTTTTTGTGTTTGATCATAATTTGTTTGGTTATAAATTTTGAAAATGCGAACGCCTCTTCACCCGCCTCTTCGAAATTCATCTCGCCGGCAAGCAGTAATGCTACTGTCCCGGTGTATACTATAATGGACCCCGATTTTCGAACCAGTGGTTAAGCTACTTTTTGTGTGATATCATCTGATCAAAAAAGGGGATCAGATGAGGAAAAGATATCCAGGAAATTTTAAGGCCAAAGTAGCGGTAGCAG
>JAYEGR010000130.1:0-27647 GCA_034659175.1 Thermodesulfobacteriota bacterium
TCGAATTTTTGCTCCACCATTCGGTAAAATCCTTCCACTTCATCAAGCTTGGCCACATCGCATCTGTGAAGAAAAAGGCGCCCCTGCCCTCCTTTATACTCTTTAAGAAAATTTTGAGCCGCCTCTTCATTTGACGCGTAAATACCGATTACAACAGCTCCGCTTTCAAGCAGGGCCTCGGCAATAGCACGGCCTATACCCCGGGTTGCGCCCGTTACAACAGCAGTCTGTCCTGTAAAATCAGAGTTCAAAGGTTCAGTTTAAGGGTTAAGGGTTCAGGGTTCAGGGTTCAGGGTTCAGGGTTCAAAGGTTCACAGGGACAAAAAAGATTGAAATCATGATTCATCATTCATCTTTCATCATTCCCTCTCTCATTCACGCAAAAAGGCATCAACATCATTTGCCACGATAACTCCGTAATTAATGGCCCCGAGCCAGCCTGACATGATAATGCCGACAGATCCCACATGAAAAAGCCCTTTAACGACCTTGAAAATGGAACGTGAAACGTCAAGCCCTTCAAACTTGGTGCCGAATGATGCGCCTTTGGTGTGAAGTGTGTACCGATGAAAGGTCTTGGGAGTCGCAGCCTCGATCCAGTTAATTTTTTCCCTGACATTGGGAAGATATTCTTCAAGATGATCAAGCGCCCGCTCAATCATCTTCTCCTTTCCGGACTTGTATTGGTCCTCGGAAAGATCCACCCAGTCATCAAATTGGGCGTTCATGGAGGCAACTATGGTATATCTGTCATTGTCCGGCCTGGTTTTAGGGTAATACATGGAAAAAGTGCGGCTGGTGGTATCCTTTGACAAAAGTTCGCTTGAATTAAAGGTTTCTGATTTTGAGACAAACAGGAGATCACCGATGTCATCAATCGTCTCCCCTTTTTGAATCCCCATATAGACCTGGCAACTGGAATTATTCACCTCAACTTTTCCAATATTGGAAAGAAAATCATCAGGAAATGATTCCCTGCCGGCAAGATCATAGACCGTGTTTGTTATGCCGCTGTTTGAAATCACGCTGGCCGCCTCAATGAATCGGCCCTCTACATCAACTCCCCTTACCTTTCCGTTCTCTATGACAATCCTGTCCACCTTTGAATTGGTGCAAATGGTTATGCCGTTTGACTCCATTTCCTCTGTCATCAACCCGATAAGCCTGTCGGTCCCGCCTTGAAACGTAAATACTCCCTTGTTCATAAAATTGGAAAATACGATCCCATATGTGATTGCCGGATCATCAAGCGTGGACCCGTTTGCATATGTAATAGGCTCCATGAGAAGCCGGTGTACGTCTGTGCGCCCAGGGAAAAACCGTTCGAAAAGTTCACGAATGGTCATTGACCGGTCATCATAAAAATTCATCCGGTTAACGGTCTGGAAAAAATCATCCACTACAGACCGGCTGATTTTAAAGGTTGTACTGAGAATGGATGTGAAATCGATCCGGTCAAAGGTGGTTTTAAGAGAAAACTGAGGATTATCAAATACGATATTCTTGAGTTGAACAATGGAATCCATAATAACGCGGTTCCAGTATTTGCGGCATGTTTTTACCATGCCGTACGGAAACCCGTGAAGCGAAATATCAAAGATATGCCCTTTGCGCTTAAACCAGGTGGCAAGCCCGCCCAGTTTATAATGATGTTCAAGAAGCAGTACCGTGTGACCGGATCTTGCCAGCCTGTTTGCGGTTGTCATGCCGCCCAGGCCCGACCCGATCACAATTGCGTCGTAATAATCTGCTGCGCCTTCAATGGATTTATATGGCATATTTATATTTTTTCCAGGACATGCTGATTCACCATGGAAATGCCGCTCAGCATGGACCCCACAATTCCTAAAAATCCCTGATCCGTGCCTGCGATAAAAAGATTTTTAAAGGATGTCCGCCCGTCCTTGATCTTAATTGGGCTGCCGTAAACCGCCCCTTTTGACTTGGCAGTGAATTTTTCAATGGTGACCGGGGTAAAGGAATCCTGATATACAACATTTTCCAGATAATTCCCAATTATTTTGGCGGTTTCTTGCCTGGATTTCTCACCCCAGAAAATTTTCATCTCTTTATATTCTTCAGAAGAGACGTTCCGCCAACGGTCATAGTCGGCGGGATGCGTAAAGCGGATCTGAAAGACATCTTTTCCCTGAAATTTTATTCTATCCCGTATTTCTAGAAAATTATCAGGAAAACAGATAACCCCGCTGTGAATGTTAATCGGATCATCCGGCCGGCAAAACCTGAATTGATCATCCAGATTATAAAAGATTATTGACCGATCATTTTTTAAATGATTCCCGGCCTCTACGGATACAAGATAAATCAGTTCCATAAAACTGATTCCGCCTTCATATTGCGCGGCATCTTCGGTCACTGCCGGATCGAGCAGACCGAGTGTGCCTGGATAGCCCACTGTGGATATTATATCGTCACATGTAATTTCTTTTCCGGATGTCAGGCGAACTCCGTGGACACTGTTACCCCTGGAATAAATAGACTCGACTTGTGATTTAAAACGTATCTCACCTTCAAAGGAAAGGTATTGGTCCAAGAGCATGTCCAGGAAGTCCTTTATTGTGCCCTCGGGACGAAATAAACCCTCCAGGAATATAGAGCGGAACATGATGACGAACTGGCTGAAATCCATGTCATGTTCCCGGCTGTTCCCGTACATCATCACGGGCCATAAAAGCATGTTCACAAAGAGTTCATCTTCAACCGAGTTTCCCCCGGCAGGCGCCGGGCCGAGAATATCCTTTATCCGTTTGCGCGCCGAGATCCACTCGCATGGAGTAAAAGGATCGTAATCCTCAACAATCTGAACAAGTCTTAAAAAACGGTCGATGACACGGGGAAATTTAGCGCTGATTTCATCCTTCAGCAGATTGAAATCATTGGAGAACAACAGATTGACGCCATTGGGAAATAGAATCTCGGAGACAATCTGCTCATGGGTCAAAAAGCGTTTCCTGGAAAGTTTGAGCTGCCGGAACAGGCGGTTAAGCGGAGCATGACGGTCATCAGGCCGCGCATAATTCGTCATTGCATGCAGCCCGGTCTCAAAAAGGATTCCCTGCCGGCTGTAATATGAATTGAGCCCGCCGGGTTTTACGTGCTTCTCAAGGATCAGGACCTTCCGGCCAAAGCGGGCGTAACGAATACCGGCGGCCAATCCGGACAGGCCGCCGCCAATAATGACAAGCCGATAATCACTCACTGATTTTTTTAAGGGATAGGGACTCTTTCAGGCGTTCTGCAGGCGTGGTTCCAGGTAGTTTACGCAACTGTCCATGGTTGCCAGTTCGGGATAATCGGCTTCCGGAATCTGTAGTTTGTAGCGTTTTCGCAATTCCATCACAATATCGAGAAAATCCATTGAGTCAAGGTCAAACTGATCACGAAGAGGCTGATCAGACTTCACCTCCTTAACTTCCGCATCCTCGTCAATATCCTGAATAATCTCAAGAATTACGTCCTTAATATTGTCTCTCGTCATTATATGGTTCCTCTTTATCAGCGGTTTTTAGTCAAAACTCACAGACCGCCGAAATCGGATCAATCTTCACTATATTTTTTGACTATCACCACTGAATTAATGCCCAACATTCCAAAAGAATTGTTCAGGATGATGTCAACAGAATCAAGCTGTCTGGCTTCATTTACAACAAGGTTATCCAGCTCGCATTCAGGATCAACATTATCTAAATTAATGGTCGGGTGCACCAGCCCGTCGTCAAATGCAGGCAGATTGCCTGCCAACTCCAGTACGCCTGCAGCGCCCATTGCATGACCGATAAGGCTTTTGGTGTTATTGATAAAGGTTGACCCGCATCCATTGAATATAGTTCTCAAAGCCATGCTTTCTTCCAGGTCACCCTGTATAGTGCCTGTTGCATGAGTATTTACAATGTCTACGTCCCCAGGCTCAAGCCCGGCCCGCTTTAATGCCATACGCATACATTCCACCTGCCTGGGCCCGTACGGCAAAACAAAATCCCTGGCATCGGAATTAATGGCAAACCCGACAATTTCACCATAGATCCGGGCGCCCCTTAAAAGCGCTTTTTCAAGCCTCTCAAGGATGTAAACGCAAGATCCTTCCGAAATCACTATCCCGTTACGATCCCGGTCAAAAGGCCTGCATGCCCTGATCGGATCCTGATGGTGTGCAAGAGCGCCCTGGGCCTTAAAGCTTGCAAAGATTCCAAAGGACGCCGGACTTTCCGAAACACCTCCGCAGATTGCCAGATCCACTTCATCAAGCCTGAGCATCTGCACACCCTGGATAAGGGCTGCGTTGCCGGCGGCGCAGGCTGCGCCGATCGCATAGTGGGGTCCTGTAATCCCGAGATTCATGGTAATCTCGCCGGCCGGATTGTTCAGAACAGTCCGGGGATTATGATGATGAGTCCAGTAGTCCGTATTATAATCAAACTGACTTATATTATAAACTTCATGTTCAGTTTCAACGGTTCCATGTTCGGTAAGACCGATATACACGCCGGTCCTGTCAGGTTCGTATCCACTGGTCCCGGAAAAATCTATCCCCGCGTTATTTAATGCCTCGTTTGCCGCATAAACACCCAGACAACCGGCCCTTGTTCCGCGCTTGTTCTCCTTTTTCTTCCTGTACCTGGTCTCAGGAAATGAACAGATCCCGGCCGGTATCCGCCCTATATAACGAAGTTCTATTTCACGAATTCCGCTCTGCCCGGTCAGAAGGTTTTTGCGAAAATCCTGAAGATTATCGCCATTCGGCGAAGCCAGTCCAACCCCGGTGATTACTATTCGTTCTTTATTTAGATGTTTATTCATTCAGATAAGGTATTCTACTTAAAAATCAGAAACAGGCAATATAGCCAATATTTCACCGAATGTCGACACAGAAAAACAAATATCCATTTTGAACATGCAAAAAAACGTAATCAGTTGCGCTGAAGGCTTTTAGACTGAAGGTAGAAGGTAGAATATTTACAAAATTTCACCTTTTTAATTTTTTGCCACAAAAAACAAGAAAATTACCAGTAAAGTACTAACCGCACTTGGAAAAACCACAGAAATGACATACCATGCAGCCCTCTTCAAAACTTACGGTTTCTCCGCAATCCGGGCAGACTTCTCCCATGAGGCTGTGTTGTTGTTTGACATTTTTGTCTGATTTGTTTCGGAACTATGGGGACATTGGTAAATCAGTAACTCATTTGAACAATTGATGGTTTCTATCTTTGGCTATCCTCTCCACTTTATTTACAGCATAAACTACGCCGGATTGACTCATTTTAAATTGTTTCGCCAGCGAACTTCCGCTTCCGTCCATGCTGTTTGTTAGCTGATTTCGTTCTTTCTTTTAATCCAGTATTCAGGTTTACGATGACCATGCGCAATAGCAAGAATCCATATTGTACCTTCACGAATAATGTAGGCAATATAGTATGGAAATACTTTGAGATTAACACGACGGTAACCACCTCTACGAATCTGTGGAACAGTGTAATTGCCTAAAATCCAATTGACATGTTGGTCGATTTCGTCCTTCAATTTTAGTCCTAATCCAGCCTGTTGTTCTTCATAATATACTATCGCATCATTCAATTCTTCAAATGCCTGTTGAAGGACTATTGTTTTCATGATGCAAAACGCTTTTCAATTTTTTGCATTGCTTTATCATAATCAATACCTGTTGCTGTTCCTTCATCAACAGCACAAACCCTATCCGTGATTTCTTTTTCCCAAGCAGAATCAATATCATCGGAACCCAAAGATCGGTTATCAAGAAAAAGAAGAAATCTGACTATTTCTAAACGCTCTCTCTTGGTTAATCTAATTAATTCTGTGGTTAAATTTTCAATATTTCGTTGCATTTATTTCCAATTTCCTTTTTGTTTAAGGGGCAATGAGCCAATTTATTGAACAGCTCACGGCGGGTATAAGTACCTTAACAGCTGCGTGTAACTATTTAAAAATATTTCACCTTTTTAATTTTTTGACACTCATTTCAGTACCCCAGAGGGGTATAAAAAACAAGAAAATGACCTCTAAAGTGTTAAATTTATTACAAAATTCTGTGCAGGGTTGCGGGTGAATTACATTGTTAGCCTTATTGTTTGGATTTGCTGTTCATTTTAGTAATGCTACGAATTTGAGTTTTTTTTTTGTACTTCAACCACAATTTTATCCTCTTTCCACAGTAAGCAGTTTTATTACCGACGGCCTGATGATGGGGAAGTTATTTCGTCCCCGTCCCTTAGCCATAATGTTTATATTGATTTTGCAATTTGTGCGGCCAGTTGTTCCTGGTCAAACTTATTACAATTAATAATCATTTCTGCATATTTATTGTAAAGGATTTGACGTTCTTCGAAAAGGTCTTTGAATGTTTGGTTTTTGGCTTTTGCTATTCCCCTTGTTGCGAAATTATTGATTCTTTTCTTTATTTTTTCAAAATTTACATCAAGAAATATTATTTTTGATATATTCTGCAAATGAGTCATTGCTTTCTCACTGTAGGCAACACTCCCTCCTGTTGCGATAACATGATTTTCAATATTTATTTTTAAAATTTCCTTTTCTTCAATTACTCTTAAATTAAGATGGTCACTCTCATCTATTATTTGTTGTAAAGGCATCTGCTGATTTATTTGAATGAGCACATCAGTGTCGATAAAGCCAAGGCTTAAATTTTTCGCGAGTATTATCCCAATAGTGCTTTTCCCTGCACCAGGCATCCCGATAAGTGTTAGATTTGATTTCATATAGTGTTTTCTTAGAAGGCTAACGGCGAGCTAACGCTGGTTTCAGCCGCCGCCGACACATTCGCACAGACTATCAGAAAAGCACAGAGCATGAATAACAATCGAAACTTCTGAAATCGCGCTGGAGCAAGGCAGTCCGGCTGCAAACCATTGTTATGTTTTAAGATACCGTATATATTGTTGATTTGCGTTCACCAATTTTGTTGATAATTTTATTTTTAACTAAGTATTGTAAATCTTTTTTTAATGTATTAATTGATATATCTACCAAATATTTACTAATATCGCCAATTTTACAAGGTTGATTTTTAAATAAAAAGGATTTAATTTTTTGTTGACGTTCATTCAGATAAATTGGTTTACTTTCTGTATTACTTATTTTTAAATTCAATTTTATTGTGAGCAGTTTTAATGAATTTAAAAAAAACACCATCCATTGGTCAATATGTTCATATTTTGTATTTCGATTTTTTTGACATTCCATTAAAGCTGTATAATATTGTTCCTTTCGATTCTCAATCAAATGTTCAAATGAAATATATTTTACATATGCATAATCTAATTTTATCAATAATAATGTGGTTAATAATCTTGACAATCTACCATTCCCATCATGAAACGGATGTATGGATAAAAATTCATAAAGGAACAAACCTAAAATTAAAAGTGGATGGTATTCTTTATTGTCAATATTTTCATTTGTCCAATTGATTAGTTCGTTCATTTCTTTCTGAACTAAATATGGATCAGTAGTATTAAAAATTATTTTTTGTGTTCCATCTGGATAATTTGCAACAACTTTGTTAGATACTTTTTTATATGCTCCTTTCTGACCGCTATCTTTTGTTGAATATTTGAGCAGTAAAGTATGTAATTGCATAATATAATTTTCTGTTAGCTTAATATCTTGACTGTTTTCAAGTATCAATTCCAAAACATCATAATAACCAATAACTTCTTGTTCATCTCTATTTTCAAGTTTGTTAATTTTTAAATCACATATTAATTTTTTTATCTCAGTATCAGATAGCGTTGCTCCTTCAATTCTTGTCGATGAACCAATACTTTGAATTGTTGTGATATTTTTTAATTCTTTTAAAATAGTAATATTCTGATTTTCAAGGTGTTCCCATTTTCCCCTAAACAAATCAATTTCAGAAATCAAATTTAAAATTTGTTGATTTGTTTTGAATTCAAAATGTAATTTTCTATCAAATGTATCCATATTTTACCTATATGTTATCCATAAACTTTTACCCATAATATATCCATATTTTATCTATAAATCAAGTATTCAAATTTTTAATAATAATGGAGCGCTTGCGCTCCGATTATCGTGGGAAATTCGTGGAGCGTAGCGGAAACGTTTAGTACGTTCACTCCAAAATTATAACTCTTCATGCCTTGTTTTTCCTGCCAATAACTGTGCAACGTATTTTGCGCCACGACGCTTCAAGGCCACACATTCAGGTTCATGAGTTGTCATGCGATTAAAGAAAAAAATCTATATCCCCCCCCCCTCAAGAAAGTCATAATGTCAAGCCTGACCCCTTATCCTCTTACCTTATCCTTCGGTACAGGCCGGACTTGATTTGAAATTATTGAAAAGTTACCATTTTTACTAAAAACTAACCGCACTTGGAAAAACCACAGAAATGACATACCATGCAGCCCTCTTCAAAGCTTACGGTTTCTCCGCAATCCGGGCAGATTTCTCCCATGAGGCTGTGTTGTTGTTTGACATTTTTGCCTGATTTGTTCATGAGATATTGTTTTTCAAGGATCCTGCTTATGGCATCCGGTATTGAGAGTACCATTCCTCCTTCCTGAAATACCGGGTGTTCTCCGCAAATACCTTTAAGCTGTTCCACGACTTTTTCTACCCGTATCCCGGAGCGTAGAGCCAGTGAAACGAGCCGTCCAATGGCCTCGGTCTTGGCTGTTGTGGATTTCCCTGATTTTCCTATGGTGGCAAAGACCTCGAATGGACGCCCTTCATATTCCGTTACCGTTACATAGAGATTCCCCATACCGGTCTTTATTTTGGCTGTAAAGCCTTCCAGAATCTCGGGGCGTTCCATGCTTTCCGTAAAGAGTGTTTTAGATTTTTTTTCAGCCTCCGAGAAAGAGAGTACCTGGTTTTCCTTGCTTCCGTCCCTGTAAATTGTAACGCCCTTGCATTTCAATTCATATGCCAGGTCATACACATTCCGAACATCCTTTTCAGTGGCTTCCCTAGGCAGGTTAACCGTCTTGGAGACAGCGTTGTCGGTATATTTCTGAAACGCGGCCTGCATACGTATATGCCATTCCGGTGACACGTCATGGGCGGTCACAAAGATCCTTTTTACGTCCTCAGGCACTTCCGCAAGGGAATGAATGCTTCCCTGCATGGCTATGGTGTCCATTAATTTTTTGCTGTAAAACCCCCTTTCCCTGGCAATTTTTTCAAAATGGGGATTAACCTCCAGCAGTTCGTCATTATCCATTACCCTTCTGACAAAACTTAAGGCGAACAGTGGTTCAATGCCGCTGGAACAACCTGCGATGATGGAGAGTGTGCCTGTCGGCGCAATTGTGGTTGTGGTGGCATTTCGGTAGTTACAGTCATCACGGTCTTTGAACACGCTCTTGTCAAAGTTCGGGAAGGTCCCTCTTGAATTCGCCAGATAGGCGGAGGCATTATGCGATTCGGTCTGGATAAAACGCATGACTTCCTCTGCGGTGTTCAGGGCTCTTTCCGAGTTATAGGGAATTTTGAGTTGATACAGCATGTCGGCAAAACCCATAATTCCAAGTCCGATCTTCCGATTTCCTTTTACCATCTGATCAATTTCCGGGAGCGGGTATTTGGACATTTCTATAGTATTATCAAGAAAACGGACTGCGCTACGGATGCTTTCTTTAAGAGATTTGTAATCGATTTCAGCCGAACCTGATTTTTCCGTCACCATCTTGGCAAGATTGATTGATCCAAGATTACACGCCTCCATCGGGAGCAGCGGTTGTTCGCCGCACGGGTTCGTGCTGTCCATGGACCCCAATTCGGGAGTCGGATTATCCTTATTAATCCTGTCAAAAAATACGATGCCCGGATCCCCGTTTTCCCATGCCCGGTTCACCAATGCCTTGTAAACTTCCCTGGCATTAAGCGAACCCGAGGCCTTCTTATCTCTGGGGTCAATCAGGTCATAATCCGTGTCATTTTCCACAGCTTTCATGAATTTATCTGTGACAGAGACTGAGATGTTGAAATTATTCAGTTCATTGTTTTTGGTTTTGCATTGGATAAATTCCATAATGTCCGGATGATCGACCCGCAAAATGGCCATATTTGCGCCACGGCGCGTGCCGCCCTGTTTTACCTGTTCAGTGGCGGTATTAAATATCTTCATAAATGAGATCGGGCCTGACGCGACACCGCCCGTGGTTCCCACCCTGCTGTTTTTCGGCCTGAGCTTTGAGAAGTCGAATCCGGTACCGCCGCCTGATTTGTGTATTATGGCCGCATTTTTGACTGAACTGAAAATCTCATCCAAACTGTCATTGATCGGCAGGACAAAGCAGGCCGCCAACTGTCCAAGCCTGCGTCCGGCGTTCATAAGAGTCGGAGAGTTGGGAAGAAATTTGAACTCAGTCATTATTTTATAGAAATTTTCCTCTGTTTCCCTGGCCTTTGAAGAATCTTCAAAATTGAACTCCGCCTTGGCAATATGTTTCGCAACACGCCTGAACATCTGCTCGGGTTTTTCCTTGAGTCGACCCTTGATATCTTTTTTAAGGTATCTCCTTTCCAGTACCGTCCTGGCATTTGCCGACAGTACCGGCCCGTTGGGGACGAATATGGATTTATCCAGCCGGATCGGAGCCGACTTTGTAAGACCATATTTTTTTAGTTCAGCGCTTACGATGTTTTCAACAATGGGCATAGTTATCGTCTGGATATCCATTTTTGTGATTTCATTGCGAAGAAATTTGCTTAATTCAATGGCTTTATCCGCGTCAATACTGTTTTCTTTAAGCAGAAGATCTGAGAAGCGGCGATCATCCCAGCGGCATGTGGTGAGATCGAAACTTCCATCTTCAGTGACCAGAATTTTTGCTTTTTGACCCACAGGAGTCCTCCATAAGATTGATTTTTTTATGTTTGTGATTTTCACAATACATATACAAAATGTAGTATGTCAAGCATTATTTACCACAATATGTGGCACATTTTGGCCTAAAACAGAATGCGCAAATTCCAGATAAAGAATCAAGGAAATCAGAGTGTTATCTCACTTTGCCCCATGTTCCGTTGTCAAAAAATGGACCCTGATTCATGAAGAGATTATACAATGCTGCCCGGCATGGAAGCTTTGGATTATATGCGACTTTTGCCTTGGCTCCAGGTCGACAATGCCAAGATCGATATGCAATGTCTTTATGTTGGAGATTTTGCCGTGCAGGACAAAAAACATTCTATCAAACGGTTCTCCCTCACGCAGAATAAAATCTCCGGATGAATAGTGTTCTCTGGTAAGATATGGAAGCAGTGACTCTATTTCGGAAGAAGAACATTTGCTTA
The DNA here is from genome assembly GCA_034659175.1 of Thermodesulfobacteriota bacterium. Lineage (GTDB taxonomy): Bacteria > Desulfobacterota > Desulfobulbia > Desulfobulbales > DAOVYS01 > DAOVYS01. The sequence continues at coordinate 11,323 of JAYEGR010000130.1, forward strand.
GAAATGAATTCTCCTGTAAAGTAGCTTTTAAGGAATAGAATTAAATAAAAATATTCGGCTTGTGTGGAAATATTACAAAAAACCTCGGTCTGTAAATGTTTGACAGTGCACCCCAAGGGCACTTCCTGCGGGGCGCTCCAGGTGTTCGCGATCAGGTCTTTCAGCGATACATAAGTATGCTGGAAGGCCTGCTCGTGGACAAATGGATTGCTGCCGGATACTTACAAACATTTTAGCCGGTTGTTACGGCAAAAGGTGCAAGAAATGATTTCTTGGTTTCAAGAACGGAGAAGGAAAAAGCGGTACCAGGTCTTATGGGATGCTGAACTTAAAGCTGTTTTTTCTGATTATGATTATAAGGGCAGGATGGATGTAACGGTAGTTGATTTTTCCGGTTTAGGCGCTGTGATCCATACCAGGGAGATATATATGGACCGGCGTCATCTGGCTGCTCCGTATAATCCGCCGGAGCTGAACCTGAAGATTGATTTGCCTGAGGGAATTTTAGAATATCAGATAGATATAAAATGGTATAATTTATTAATAGAAGATAAAATTTTTGAAATCGGTGTTGAATTTTTAGATATTTCTTTAGAAAATGAAGAACTTGTTGATTTATTGATCAAAAACCTCCAACTCCGGGAAAAAGGGAAGTAAATTTCCATCTTTAGAATTATTTTATTTGCATTTCCTTATTGCCGGTTTAAAGGCATCCCGCACCACCCATACTGCATTCTGTTCTCCAAACGCCGGTTTTGTTTTTTGTGCCGTCAGGATCAAGGCGAAAACATTCAAAATGAAAAACAGCGTTGCCTGACTTGAGAACCTTTAACGCCATGATCACTATAATCCTGTCAAACGGCACTGCCTCACGCAGGTGATCAACGCGTGTTTCCAGTCGGATCAGTTCCCCCCTGTTTTCCAATGCCGCAGAAATATTCCGGGATCAGATTAAAAAAATACCGATCCCTGGTCTGCCACTGCCATGCGTAATAATTGCCATTATTTTTTTGGCATAAAAACGCAGAAAATAATTTTTCAGGTAATAAATAGTGTAAACTATTTATTATCTAATAAAAGCTGTCGAAAAATAAAGACTCTATATGGATTTCAGGTAGGTGGCTGAAATTTTGTTTAATCTATGTAGGTTTCATATTTTAATAAAAGCCAACCTGCTGAAATTACAAAAAATTATTTTTGGTGATTCCAGCTGTTTTCCTGCATCAAGCCGAATATTTACTTGTCGTTCTATACAAATCAGGCAAATCAGCGTAGTAAAATTTTACCAACCTGGAATCCATATAGAGCCAAGATTAAATAATAACAGGAACCACCGGAGTCCTTTTATGAATAAAATCGACACCGCACCACCTGTACAGCCTGTTTCTCAGGCGTATTTAATGCCTGAGAAAAATGTGATTATTGAGAAGGTTTTACCCTATTCACATTCAATGTTCTGTGAAAAAAATAAAGAGGTTGTACTTCAAGGATTAGAGTCCAGGTCATTATATTTTATAAAAAAGGGGGCTATTGAGGTCTCCTACACTTCTGACGGTACAAAGGTTACAGTGGCCCTTATAGGCGCAGGGAATTTTTTTGGGGAAATCGGCTTTATTGATAAAATCTCACGGGTTCGTGACATACGGGCAGTCGAAAATGCAGAAATTCGAATTTTTAACCATAACACCATGGAAAAACTTCTCAATGAAGATCCGGTACTTTATGGTAATTTTTTAACACTTATTACGCAGTCCATCTGTGAAAAATTCCGCCGTATTCTGGAAGAGAGTGAGCCGCTCATAAGCTATGCGGCATCACTGTCCACAGGAGGCCACGGTTATACGGAATCAAGACCTCTGCCCATAAATTTTTTTCAGACGTCTAACGGAAAGACTGTCAATAAAGTGGTGGAAGAATCAAAGGCTCAATTTTTTAATCTTTCTCATATGCTGCAACAGGATTCTTTTCCTGACATGCGTGAAGATCTGCGTGAAAAAGGGCACAGCATCCTGAATTCATTAAATAACAATCTCGAGGAATTCAATGACGGCATCAGCAATTCCAAGGACAAGGATATGATATGGGGATATGTCTTTAAGGAGATTTTTCCCTACTTTATGCGCAGCCGTTTTGCTGAAAGGGCATACTATAAGCCAAAAGGCTATGCCGGCGATTTCTTAATGATAGAAATGATTTACCGGAATAAGCCTGAGGGAGACGGCAAGCTCGGAACCATTATTGATGAGTGGTGTTTGAATTCCAGATCAGCAATGGCCATACGTGGAAGGCGTAAACTGCTGAGCAGGGAGATTGGCGGCTTGACTGAAAAAAAGCTGAAGCATGGAAATCCTATTCAGATCATGAACCTTGCCTGCGGCTCCAACCGGGAACTCTTTGATTTTTTATCCAAATGCGAATATAGCGACAGAATAGAGGCCCTTTGTGTGGATATTGACTCAGAGGCCCTTAAATATACTGACAAACGCGTAAATGTCTTTCCTCATAATGCCGCACTTACGCTTATGACCGAAAATCTTGTTAAATGGTCTCTCGGTAAAGTAAGCCATAATATCGGGATGCAGGATATCATTTACTCGTCCGGCTTAATGGACTATCTGGATAACCGGCTTTTCCTGGCCTTTATCAACAGATGTTATGATCATCTCAAACCGGACGGCGTGCTGATGGTTGGAAACTTTGCGCCCACAAATCCGAACAGGGTTGTTATGGACCATATCTTATACTGGCAGTTGATACATAGGAATAAAAAGGTTCTTGAGGATCTCTTATTCCAAAGCCGTTTCGGCGGTAATATTGAGATATTGGCCGAAGAGCAAGAGATAAACCTTTTTATAAAGGCAACAAAATAAGGGCCTGAGACATTCAGCCATGAACGTATGCAGGCCAAAGGCCTGAAAAATATTCAGCGGGGCACTCTGAACGGTTACGAAATATTTGTTTATGAATACCATTAAAAAACAACATTTAAAAAAATTTGCCAAAGAAACAGAGAAATTATTTCACAACAGAGTGTACGCCATACTCTGGATCGGCATAATACTCATCCCTGTTTTTGCCATACTTGATTTTGTGGTGGTAAGAGAGCACTTCCAATTGTTCCTTATTTACAGGGTGTTATGTTCCCTGTGTTTTATGATACTCCTTTTGCTCAATCATCATAAGATTGGCCGGGGACATCCCTTTGAGATCGCTATTACCGGTTTTATTCTGGCAGGCCTTACCATATCCATGATGATTGTTAAAACGGGAGGGTACAGCTCCTTTTATTATGCAGGCATTGTCTTGGTGCTGGTGACTTATTCCACTATACTTCCCTTAAGTGCAAGCCAGGCAAGAATATCAGGCATGATTCTTTTCATTGTTTTTACTATGCCGATCCTTCTGGTCGGCACTCCTGTCTTTGACACTCTGATTATGTTTTTCAGCAACTGTTTTTTCTTTTTGTCCTTTTGGGTAATTAGTATTGTGCAGTGCCATGAAGAGACCAAGGCAAGAATTCGTGAGTTTAACCTGAGGATGGAACTCGACTCTCATGCTGAAAAATTATCATTTTATGCAAACCACTTGGAAGATGAGGTTGATAAACGCGCCAAGGAGCTTGAGAAGTCTGAAATCCGCTATCGCGAGCTATATGAAAATATTGTTGATATTGTTATTCTGGTTGATGATAATGACGAAATTCTCATAGCAAATCCTCTCTTTTATACAACTTTAAATATCTCCGGATCCAATATGCAGAATTTGATGTTCAAACAGTGGATTCATCCTAACGATGTTCTATTGGTGGAAAAGCGGATGCTGGCAAAACTGGCGGATGTTGATACTGTAAAAAATTTTCAATTCAGACTTGTAACTAATCAGGGTAAAGTACTTGATGTGGAATGCAATGCGAAAAGCATAAAAAAAGAAAACAATCGATCCGAATTCCAAATGGTGATCAGGGATATAACCGACAGAAAAAGGTTGGAAAAAGATCTGATAAATTCTATTAAAGATGTCCAGCATGCCAGAAGCGGCACCATTCTCGGACTGGCGAAACTGGCTGAATACCGGGATGAAGACACGGGCAGCCATTTGGAGAGAATTCGTGAATATTCCAGGGTAATCGCCGTGGAACTGTCAAAGCAAACAGAATACAAAGACTATATTACCAAGCGATATATCGACGACATATACCTTTCCGCGATCCTTCATGATATCGGCAAGGTGGGGATTCCGGACGCGATACTGCTAAAAAAGGGGAAATTGACATACGAGGAATTTGAGATAATGAAACAACACACGATCTATGGGGGAGATGCCATTTCGGCCATTGAAAAACATGTCGGGGGACAATCATTTCTCTCATTAGGTAAAGAGATTGCTTACTATCATCACGAAAAGTGGGATGGTTCAGGATATCCCAAGGGGCTTCAGGGTGAGGCAATACCGCTCTCGACCAGAATAGTCGCCCTGGCTGATGTTTATGACGCCCTTACCTCAAAAAGGAGTTATAAAGATGCTTTTTCACATGAAAAATCAGCAGAGATAATTGTTAATACCAAAGGCACACATTTCGCGCCGGAAGTGGTGGACGCCTTTCTGTCAGTAGAACCAATATTTAAAATAATACGTGAAAAGCACGGCTGCCCCAGATTTTAGTACCTTCCGGCCCCTATCTTCAATTTTATCGATCTTCTCGTGTATGCCAGAGTCTTAGCACATAAATTGTGCACTTTGTAATCTCGTAACGCACTTCATATCGACCGACAAAAATACGGCGAACTTCACGCGGCTCAAACTCTTCCAATTTTTCACCTATGCGTGGATGTTCAAGAAGGCGGGTCGGTACTTTTGCCAGAGACTGGACCGTGCGGACGGCTGCTTGATGATTGACCGGCGCAAGAAATTCATAGAGCCGTGCCATATCTGAAAGCGCTCTGCTGGTCCACTTTAATTCCATCAGCGCGGTACTTGCAAGGGCTTGTCTGTGTCGAGACTATCGGCCCACGCCTGTACCGCCTGATGGTCGATGACGTGGCCGGAATCGACGTCGTTGAGCCCTTCAATTGTTAGACGCTGACGTTCTTCCTCTTGATCGACCCAGGCAATCAATGCTTGCTTTACGATCCAGCCGCGAGAACGCTCTCGGCGGGCAGCGATCTGATCCACTTTTTCAGCAAGCGGAAGAGGGATGTGTGCCGTCATTACTTTGGTGTTCATGTTCTGCTGTTCCCCGTTTATTTTTAATCTATCTTAATCATAATGATTAAGATAGATTTAGGCAAGGACAGAAATATGAATTAAAATAATGACTGACTAATTTGATCGCATAGGAATTTTCATTTTTTTGTTATTATTTTAACATTAATTTGACTATTGTATAGTGGTAATACAGACCAATATAAATCAGGCCAATCGTTAAAAAGCACAATTTCTTTAACGTTCGATCAAAAATAAATTTACATTTTCAGGTGTTGAGGCGCCCGCAGGGCAAGGGGTTTGCGCATCAACTCCATCCGTCCACACTCCAGGAGGACTTCATGTCCACAACAGTAACTATTGATCCAATTACCAGGATTGAAGGGCATCTTGCAATCCGTATCGAGATAGAATCGAATCGTGTTGTCAATGCATTCAGTTCCGGCGAGATGTTTCGAGGATTTGAAGTGATCTTAAAAGGTCGCGACCCCATGGACGCCCAGCAGATTACGCAAAGGATCTGTGGTGTTTGTCCGGTATCCCATGGTATTGCATCTATCCTTGCCCAGGACATGGCCTACGGAATAACTCCTCCAAAAAACGGAAGGCTGATGAGAAACCTTATCCAGGGCGCTGATTTCATCCAGTCTCATATCCTCCATTTCTATCACCTGGCAGCTCTTGATTTTGTTGATATTACGGCAATTACGCAATACAAAGGGAAGGATCCCGTGTTGCAGGGTCTCAAGGGATGGGTTCAATCCGAACTGTCCTCAAAAGTCATGTATCCGGCAGCGCCTTTCCTGCCGCGTTATTCGGGAAAATACATAGAAAACCCCGAGCTGAATATCCTGGGCATAAAACACTATCTTGATGCGTTGGATATGCGCAGGATTTCCCACAAAATGGGGGCGATTCTAGGAGGCAGGCTCCCTCATGCCGCGGCCCTGATACCGGGAGGGATGACCGAAAAGATTACTGCTGACAAAATAGCCGCGTTAAAGTCAATCATCGGCAAGTTGCAGGCCTTTATCAACGGGTCCTATCTGTCGGATGTCACGGAAGTGGCGGCTGCATTTCCGGAATATTTGCAGATAGGCAAAGGATGCGGCAACGTGCTGACTTACGGGGTCTTTTCAGAATCCGCTGACAATTCACAAAAGCTGTTGCGGCCTGGAGTCGTCCTTGGGGGAAAGCTTGCAACCTTTGACGCAACAAAAATTACAGAAGATGTCATGCACTCTCTTTACTCGTCGTCATCCGGCCTGCATCCATTTCAAGGTCAAACAACCCCTGATCCACACAAAAAAGGGGCCTATTCCTGGATCAAGGCACCGCGTTATAACGACACTGTCATAGAAGTCGGTCCATTAGCCACCATTATGGTTGCCTATCTTGAAGGACAAAATTCCATGGTCAAGAAACTTGTAAACGGTCTCCTTGAGGAGTTGGGGGCAAAGCCGGAAGACCTTTATTCCGTTATGGGCAGACACGCTGCAAAAGCGATTCAATGCAAGATTGTGGCGGATCGCTGTGCTGAATGGGTGGAAGAGTTGACCCCGGATAAGCCGACGTGCCAGGATTTCAAAATTCCTGAAAAAGGACAAGGGGTTGGATTAACCGAGGCCCCGAGGGGCGCGCTGGGACACTGGCTTGAGATCGATGACTATAAAATAGGCCGTTATCAGTGTGTTGTTCCGACGACATGGAACTGCTCACCTCGTGATGACAAGGAAAAACGCGGGCCGGTGGAAGAAGCGCTCATAGGAACGCCCATTGCAGACACCAAAAATCCGATAGAGGCCACGCGGGTAGTGCGGTCTTTTGACCCGTGTATTGCCTGTGCCGTTCATTAACAAGGAGGTGCTTTTTTTATGGATATTACTCGCAGAAAATTCCTGGAATTCGGCGCAAAGATGGCGGCAATAATGGGTCTTGGAAGCTCCGCCATACCAAAAATAGCGGAAGCCCTGGAACAGCTCTCCGCAGGCAACGCCCCGGTCTTGTGGTTGCAGGGACAAAGCTGCTCAGGGTGTTCGGTCTCCCTGTTAAATACGGAATATCCCGACCCGGCTCAGGTGTTGACCGGATACATATCCTTGCTGTTTCACACCACCCTGTCTGCCTCCACAGGTGATTTGAGCATGGAGGTTTTGAATCGCAGCATTGACCATGGAGGATATCTCCTTGTTATTGAAGGGAGCATCCCCGCTGGAATGCCTGAGGCATGTATCGTGGGACACGAGCACTTTTCAAAACAGGTCATACGGACCGCAAAAAACGCCAAGGCCGTTATCGCTGTCGGCACATGCGCGGCGTTCGGCGGCATTCCTGCAGCGGAAAACAATCCGACCGGCGCTGTAAGCGTTCCTCATTTTTTTAAAAGCCAGGGGATTTCAAAACCGATAATCGTGCTGCCCGGATGCCCCGCCCATCCGGACTGGATAGTGGGCACACTGGTCCATGTGCTGAAGTTCGGGATTCCCTCTCTTGATGAGCAGGGCCGGCCCAATATGTTTTTCTCAGAGTTGATTCATGATCAATGCCCCCGTTTTGCAGACTATGAACGAGAAAATTTCGCAAAAAACTTTTCAGACGATGGATGTTTATTCAAGCTGGGCTGCCTTGGACCGAACACGTATGCCGATTGCACCTTGCGCCTTTGGAATTCCGGCACCAATTCCTGCATCAATGCAGGCGCGCCGTGCATTGGATGTGCCTCGGAGGAGTTTGCGGCCAAGGCCTCGTCTCCCTTTTACAGGCATGGAGAACTCAACAATGGATAAGTAAGTAAATATTCGGCAACACTCCACAGGAAGGCGATCAGGCTGCCCAGCATACCTAAGTATAGCTGATCAGCCTGCTCACCTCCCTGTGAAGCGTTGCCAAACATTTACAGCTTGGTAGTTTTAGCTATTTTCCGGCATCAAGCCGAATAATTACATAAGTAAATATTTATATCCATAAATATCAATTGGTTATGAATATCGGACAACTACACCATGCTGGTCTCACCGCACATAAAAACAAGCACTTACGGGTTAGCTTCTTTTTAAGTTTCGACTTATGGGTAAAGGGCAGGGCTGGTCTGTGATATGCATGAATTATCTCTTGCGCAGAACATAATTGAAATTATCAAAGAGGAGATGCCAAAACACAACTTGACTAAGGTGGATACGGTTACGTTGAGGATCGGCGAAATGGCACAGGTCATGCCGGACGCGCTTCTTTTCGGGTTTGAATGCTTGAGACAAGGCACTCCTTTTGAAGGCGCAAAGATCTTTATTGAGATCATACCTGTAAAAGGACATTGCAGGAAATGCGGACTGGAATTTGCCATGAAAGGTTTGTGTTATAACTGCCCTGTATGCGGACAAACAGATGTCGAGATCATATCCGGCAGAGAACTGGAAATTGCTCAATTTGAAGGATCTTAGCCTCAGCTATTTTTCGGTATCAAGCCGAATATTTACTATTAAAGGTAAGATATATAATGAAGGTATCATTAGTTAGAAATATACTTGAGGCAAATGATAGGATAGCAGCCCAGAATAAAAAAATCTTTGCCGACAATGGTGTTGTGGTTATCAATATGATGAGCGGGCCGGGGGCCGGCAAGACAACGCTTATCGAAAATACGATCAGGTCACTGAAAGATGAACTTACGATAGCGGTAATTGAAGGAGATATTCAATCCACACGTGATGCCGAAATAATTTCCGCCACCGGCGCGCAGGTGATTCAAATCAACACGGGCGGCGCCTGCCACCTTGATGCCAACATGATCAACGAGACATTGAGCCGTCTCGATTTGAGTTTGGTTGACCTGCTCATTATTGAAAACGTAGGCAACCTGGTCTGTCCTGCGGAATTCAATGTGGGAGAGCACTGCAAGATCATGCTCTTGAGTGTGTCCGAGGGGGATGATAAACCGATGAAATATCCCTTGATGTTCCATGAATCGAGCGCTCTCTTAATAAATAAAATTGATCTGCTCCCGTATGTTGATTGCAGTGTGGAAAAAATCAGAAATGAATCGCTGAAAATCAACCCTGACATGAAAATATTTGAAATATCCTGCAAAACGGGACAGGGCTTGAGCAAATGGCATGACTGGCTGAAAATACTGGCCCACAAGAAATGACACACCGGCTTAAGGCAACTGTGCACGGGGTTGTTCAGGGTGTTGGGTTTCGCCCCTTTATTTATAACCTGGCGCGCGAAAAGGGGCTTTTCGGTTATGTTGCAAATACAAGCGCAGGAGTGGATATCGAAGTAGAAGGAGAACCAAAGCAGATAGATCTTTTCTTTAAGGAAATCAAAGCCGCGGCCCTCCCCCTGGCCCGTATCCGCAGCATTCAAAAAACCCCTCTTAATCCGCTTGACTATCAAGATTTTGCTATCAAAAAGAGCGTATCTCTTTCCAGCGAAGCTTCATTAATCCCTCCGGATATCTGCGTATGCGAAGATTGCCTCAGAGAGATGCAAGACCCTGGGGACCGACGTTATGGATACCCATTCATCAATTGCACCAATTGCGGCCCCCGTTACACGATCATAAGTGATTTACCTTACGACAGACGCCTCACATGCATGAAGGGCTTTATGATGTGCGACGATTGCCTGAAGGAGTATAACGACCCTTCTGATCGTCGATTTCATGCACAGCCTAATGCCTGCCCCGCCTGCGGCCCAAAAATAAATCTATGTGACAAAGAATTCAAACAAGTAAAGACAAAAAATCCTGTTTTAAAATCAAGGCAACTGCTAAAGGAAGGTCATATCCTTGCCATAAAGGGGCTTGGCGGGTTTCACCTGTCAGTGGATGCTGAAAACAACAAAGCCGTTATCAAACTGAGGTCCCGGAAACACAGAAAGGAAAAACCTCTTGCTTTGATGTCCTACGACCTGACTCAAATCCGTCAATACGCCCATGTCGGCCAGGCAGAGGAAGCCCTTTTGACTTCGCCTGAGCGCCCGATTGTTATCCTGAAAAAAAAGGAACCGAATTCCATATCCCCTGAAATCTCCCCGCGTAATAAAAACTTCGGAGTAATGCTCCCCTATACGCCCATTCATTACCTTCTGCTGAATGCGGACCTTAAGGCTCTGGTCATGACAAGCGGCAATCCGGCGGGAGAACCGATTGTTATAGGCAATGATGAGGCCTTTGAGCGACTCGGTCATGTTGCGGACTATTTCCTGATTCATGATCGCGATATCTATGTTCGCAGCGACGATTCCATTGCTCAAAAAATAAGCGGCCGGACCAGGCTTATCAGGCGATCAAGGGGGTATGTCCCTGAACCGATCGTTCTTAAAAAAAAATTTCCTCAGATACTCGCCTGCGGTGCAGAGTCGAAAAACACAGTCTGTCTCACCAAGGGAAAATATGCGTTTGTAAGCCAGCACACAGGTAACCTTAGAAACCTGGAGAGCTATCATTTTTTTCAGATGACCATACAGCATCTAAAAAAAATCTTTGATATTGAGCCGGTGACTGTGGCCTACGATCTTCATCCCGACTATCTCGGCACGCAGTACGCACTGGAACAAACAGATGTGAAAAGGATCGGGGTCCAGCACCACCACGCCCATATTGTGAGCTGTATGACTGAACATGGGATAGCCGGCCCTGTTATCGGTCTTGCCTTTGACGGCTCCGGATACGGGACTGACGGCCGAATCTGGGGAGGAGAGGCGCTTTTGGCTCATGCCGGTCGTTTTACCCGTCCGGCTCATCTTGAGTATGTTCATATGCCGGGCGGGGCAGCGGCTGTCAAAGAACCATGGCGTATGGCCGTCAGTTATCTTCATCATACCTTTGGGGACGGGCTTTGGGATCTTGACCTGCCTATTTTCCAAAATATAGAAAAGGGAAAAATTGAAATAATTCAGAAAATGATAAAAAAAGGGATCAACTGCCCGGAGACCTCCAGTCTTGGGCGTCTGTTTGACGGCATAGCCGCTATCCTGGGTATTCGATATCAGACAAACTATGAAGGCCAAGCTGCCGTTGAGCTGGAAATGGCAATAAACAAAGCGGGAAAAGAGTCATACCCGTATAAATGGCAAAAAGAAAAGCAATCACACCTGATCTCTCTTGGTACTATTGTTCGTGGCGTGGTAAATGATATCAGACAAGGCAAAGGAATATCTTCCATCAGCCATAAATTTCACTTGACCCTGATCCGTCTTTTTACGGACCTTTGCACACAACTGGGGCAAGAGAACAAAGTTGACCGGGTAGTCCTGAGCGGCGGCGTTTTTCAAAACAAGACATTACTGACCGGCCTGGAAGAGGCGCTGAAAAAAAGAAATTTTTGCGTATTCTCTCATGCCGGGGTTCCCACCAATGACGGTGGCATCTCATTAGGCCAGGCGGCAATTAGTGCGGAAATGATGAATGATGAATGATGAATGCGGAACAAGTGTAACCGATCACAGGGCAGCAAAAGCCTGCTGGATCGCAAACCCCTTGCCCTATAAAACGTTCACAGGCGCTGTAGCTGTGCGCCCGAAGGAAGTGCCCCTGGGGTGCGTGATCAGGGCAATCTCAGCTATAGCAAAGCAAACTGCAGATACAGCGCCTGTGACCGTTTACGAGAGGATAATATGTGTTTAGCTGTCCCCATGAAGGTCCTGCAGGTTGAAGAAATGACCGCGGATGTGGATCTAGGCGGGATCAAGAAAAAAGTCAGATTGGACATAATTGAGCCTAGACCCGTGGTAGGAGATTATGTCATTGTGCACGCAGGGTTTGCCATCCATGTAATTGACGAAAAAGAGGCGAAAATCACTCTCGGCTATCTCAAGGAGGTGTTGGCTTGTGGAACTGAAACATCTCAATGAATATCGAAACAGAGATATTTGCCAAAAGATAGTCGAAAGAATCCGGGCGGCCTCACACAAAAAGATCCGGTTGATGGAAGTCTGCGGGACTCACACAATGTCAATTTCGAGAAACGGAATCCAGGGGCTCTTGCCCAAGACCGTCACGCTTCTCTCAGGTCCGGGTTGTCCGGTCTGTGTCACTGCGCAGGGCGAGATTGACAGGTTTATCAAACTATCAAAGATCAAAGGAGTAATAACAACTACATTCGGAGACCTTCTAAGAGTGCCGGCTTCCGAGTCCTCTCTTGAAATAGAACGCGCTGAAGGCGCGGATGTGCGTATTGTTTACTCGGCCCTTGATTCTCTTGAGATAGCAGAAAACAACCCCGGTAATGAAGTGGTCTTTTTGGGAATAGGCTTTGAGACCACTGCCCCGACTATTGCGGCTGCAATCATCGAGGCGGAAAAGCGTGGATTGAAAAATTTTTCCGTTGTTTCGGCAAACAAGCTGGTTCCTCCCGTGCTTGACGTCTTGATGAAGGACAAAAGACTCAAACTTCATGGTCTTATCTGTCCAGGTCATGTCTCGGTAATCATCGGGGCACAGGCCTATATTCCGCTGGCGGAAAAATACCATATTCCTTGTGTAGTAGCGGGATTTGAGCCGGCGGATATCCTGCAGTCCATCCATATGCTGGTAAATCAGATTCAGAAAGGTGAATCCGCTGTAGAAATCGCTTACCGGCGAGGAGTCACCTTTGAAGGTAACAACAGGGCAAAAGATGTTATGGACAGAGTCTTTGAGACCTGTGATGCCGATTGGCGCGGGATCGGGCTGATTCATCAAAGCGGTTTAAGATTTCGAGAACAGTTTCTTTCCTTTGATGCTGAAAAAAAATTCGATCTTTCCATCAAGGAAACAAAAGAACCTGTCGGCTGCGCCTGCGGAGAGATCCTTATCGGCGTAAAATCGCCGACCGAATGCCCACTTTTTGGAAAGACCTGCACAACAACTCATCCCATAGGCCCCTGCATGGTCTCCACGGAGGGGACTTGTGCAGCGTATTACAAATATTTGTAAAAATTCACCAGCGTCGCACCCGGAGTCTCGCAGGCTCGCTTACCTGCACCACTAGTGAACTCTTACATCCCGGAAATTTGACTCCCCTACCCCTGTGAACTATTACCAAATATCATTAAACTATGAAAAAAGACAAAATTCTTCTTGATCACGGAAGCGGAGGCGGGATTTCCCATAAACTCATCACAGAGTTTTTTCTTGCCCATTTTAACAACCCTATCCTGGCCGAACTTGATGACAGCGCGGTGTTTAATATCGGTGATCGGAGGTTGGCGTTTTCAACCGATTCCTACACAGTGGATCCTATTTTTTTCCCAGGAGGGGATATCGGCGAACTTGCGGTCAACGGTACGGTTAACGATCTCGCCATGAGAGGTGCAAAGCCGCTCTATCTAAGCGCGGGCTTTATCATTGAAGAAGGCTTTGCCATGGCGGATCTTGAAAAAATACTTAAAAGCATGAAACGTTCGGCAGAAGAAGCGCATGTACTGATTGTGACAGGAGACACAAAAGTCGTTCAACGCGGAGCAGTGGACAAGATATTTATCAATACCTCGGGGATAGGCATTATCCCAGGGGGCGTAAACATCTCAGGGAAAAACGCCAGGCCGGGAGATAAGATTATCTTAAGCGGCTATATCGCTGATCACGGCATGACTGTCTTGACCCATCGGGCCGGAATGGACTTTGCGTCTTCCCTACAGAGCGACACAGCCCCTCTTAATGATATGGTGTCGGAAATGATCGCAACAAGCAGTCAGATCCATACATTGAGAGACCCTACCCGTGGCGGTGTCGGGACATCACTCAACGAAATAGCCTTGCAGTCCGGAATAAAAATAAAACTCCATGAGGATGCCATCCCCTTACGGGATGAGGTCAATGGGGCATGTGAACTGTTGGGTATTGACCCGCTTTACGCGGCAAACGAGGGAAAACTCCTGGCCTGTGTCGGCCCGGATGATGCCGAAGTAGTGTTAAAGGTCATCCGGGCAAACAGATATGGACAGGATGCATCCATCATCGGAGAAATCCTGGCTGAAAGCACAGGCAACGGCAGGGGCAGGGTTTTCATGAAAACAGCGATCGGCGGAACCCGCATCATAGACATGCTCGCAGGCGAGCAACTCCCACGTATCTGTTGACCTCCGGGGCGGCCCGTCAAAGGTTCGCTCAAAAACAACTTCACATTTTGATGCGCCGACCTGCCGGCCCCAGGCAGATCCATCCCGCATTGCCGCGTTGCTCGTCGGTTAACCCGTAATCGTTCACAGACGCCCCCATCCGGAGTCTCGCAGGCTCGCTTACCAGCACGCGCCCAGAGGAAGTGCCCTTGGTGTGCAATCAGTCCGGCTCACATAGGTTTACGATAACAGCGTAGCGATGTCATCATCGCCGGCCTGCTGGAGTTTATGCCCTTCAGGGTACACATCCGGGATGTCTGTAAACGATTAGATACGGAAAAGTTCAAACCCATTTTGTCACACTTTGTCGAAGTACTTTCAATTTTAAAAATCCTGATTATAACGGATTTGGGGGAGCAAACTAAAAAGTCGCGAAATCAACATGTTAAAATGGCATCAACTGGAGCATCAATAGTATGTCATTGGCCCGTAGCTATCATAACTCCTTGATTTTCCGTATTCGACTTTAATATTGTAATAATCAACCTGTCTCCCCCAAATCCGTTATAATCAGCACTGAACCAGTGCCAACGGTTACGAAATCGGAAATTTTGAGAAAGCTCTTAAAGTCCACAAAATCATTGCCAGAATGAATGATCCTGTTTACTTTGGATTAGATCTTGTTGCAACAGGGCACGCGGAGTGAATTCTTCTACTTTTGAGGTTCAAAATTTACTTGGCAAAATGAAAAGGGAATTAGGGACTTCTCATGAAGCGCCCTACTTTGTTGAAGGCGGATTAGACCAGGGGGAGTGGCTGCGCTTCAGACATCCCGGGAGTCTGGTAATTCATACCAATGTCATTAACTTAAGCCTTTTCTCCTGTTGCTGGAGCCCTGGTTCGTCATTCCGGCGAAAGCCGGAGGTAGCGAAGACTCCGACCCAGGTATATGAGGCAGTTCCGGACCCCGGCTTTCGCCGGGAGGACGGCGTGGGTCATCCGGTTTTCTTAAGTTAATGACATTGAATTGCATACAGGTGAAAAAGGCGCGGCAAGAGCGGCAGACGTTCAAAGGTCGAAAAACCATACAAGTAAGAATCACGAAGATGCAAGCTCCAACAGGTAAGGACTATTCGATGGAACTTGCACATACCGAGGTTCTATTGGATATGATTTAAGGGAGGGGGCTTTGCTTAAAGCGTGGAATTTCAGGATAATGATATGTTTCTTTTTCTTTCTCTTTTTTTTATTTACTTCTAAAGCTATATGTCAGCCCGGGAGTGCGGTCGTCAAGAGTGATGAGCTTACCGTATACTCAAAAATGTCTGCGGCAAGTAAGGTAGTGAAGACTATCAACAAGGGTGAGACTGTTATTGTAAGACTCGAATTAATGGGTTCAGGTGGATCATGGTGCGGTATAACTCAGGGAGAAGAGCAAGAAATCATAGGATTTGTCACGTGTGAACATCTTGAGAGGGGTATTACCCGTGAGGAAGAATGGCAGCTTATTGATGTACCGAATGCAACATCAGGAAATCGGACAACAAAAGCGAGAATAAATGGAAATCAAGTTCTGGTTCCTGTGACAATTGCATTTGGTAGAAACAGGGTTCAAATATTAGCTGTATTGGATACCGGAGCTTCCATGTCCGTAATCAGCTCTGAAATTGCATCGAGACTGAAAGTTGATTTGGATAGATCAAAAAAGGCGTTGCACCAAGTAGTTGGCGGATCACTCGTCGAGGCCAGACATGTTAAATCAAGTTATATCAAGGTTGGTCCTCACAAAAAAAGAGACATGGAAATTGCTGTCATTGAGCAAATAAACCAGTCAGCAAAAAATGACGGTTTATTAGGCATGGATTTTCTTAGAGATTTAAAATACCATGTGGATTTCAAAAATCAGACGATAAACTGGGCTTCGGAGTAATTTTCACTCAAAAACTCAATTTTCTGAGTTGGCCTAACGCCTTATAAAGAATCCACCATACAAGGGGGTGGTATTGAGTTTACCCCTGAAAGGGATAAGACTGCCTCTTGCCCCTGAGGGGGCGAGGTTTGGTTGCCCCAATACAAATTAAAAT
>JAYEGR010000131.1:0-27238 GCA_034659175.1 Thermodesulfobacteriota bacterium
TTATATTTATACCTCGACGACCTCGCATCATCATACCCGGCGTTCCCCTGCATCTGATCCAGCGCGGAAATAATCGGCAGTCCTGTTTTTATACCGATGAGGATTACTGTTGTTACCTTGATTGGTTGCAGCAGTATAGCCTTGATACAGGCTGTTCTGTACATGCCTATGTGTTGATGACCAACCATGTCCACCTTTTTTTGACCCCGGCAGATGCTGACAAGTGCCGGAATGCTAATAAAACGTTTGGGGCAGCGGTATGTACAGTACGTCAACCGCACATATCAGTGTAGCGGGACCCTCCGGGAAGGGCGTTTTCGTTCCTGTATCGCCCAACAGGAGGAGTATCTACCGGCATGTCAAGCGGTACATCGAACTGAATCCGTTCCGTGCCGGTATTGTTGCACACCCTGGCGAGTATCGCTGGTCAAGCTACGGTTACAATGGGCAGGGCGAAAGGGCGAAAGAGCTGACTTGTTAAGTCACCATTCAGTCTATCAGGGGCTTGGCCGAACCAGTGAAGAAAGGCAGGCCGCCTACCGGGAATTTTTTCGTCATGAGTTGGAGCCAGGTGTCGTTGACCGGATTCGTCAGGCAACCAACGGGAGTTTCGCCCTTGGCAACCAACGGTTCAAAGAAGAAATAGCCGCCATGCTTGGCCGCCTGGTAACTCCCGGAAAAGCAGGCAGGCCGCGAAAGAAAACAGAGAAGAATGAGGGTGACGGATAAACGTGGTCTGTCCCCTGTTTTTCTATTGTTTCTCCTTTTTTTTGTACATAGTACCATACGGGCGAGCTATTGATCTGTTGAGCTAAACAGCTAACAGCTACGAACCATTATTACAAACTGATAATTTCTAACAAATGAAAACTTCTCAAACACTTGTGGGGGAATATTCAGTCAATCGCGTTTAACCAATCTTTAAGACCTTGGCGCCTCTGATCTTTCTTTCCTTGAGTTCGATCAAGGCTTTGTTTGCCTCTTCAAATGCGAATTCCTCAACTTCGGGCATGATCGGAATCTTGGCCGCCAGGTTCAGAAATTCGCTGACATCCGTTCTTGCGACATTGGCTACGGACTTGATCTCCTTTTCAAGCCAGAGATGGGCGGAATAATCGAGTTTTAAAAGATACTCCCTGTCTTTCTCTTCCTTGCGGATTGCATTTATGACCAGTCTTCCCCCCTTGCGCAGGTTCTTCAGGGCTTCGACTACCGGCTTCCAGGCCGGTGTGGTATCAATTATACAGTTAAGCCTTTCGGGCGATTCATCTTCCGTGTCTCCCGTCCAGACGGCACCGAGTTCTTTTGCGAATATCCTTTCCTTTTGGCTTCTCGCAAAGACAAAGACCTTTGATCCCGGATACTTGTATCTTGCCATCTTCAGCACAAGGTGGGCTGAGGCCCCGAATCCTGTAAGACCAAGGTTGTCTCCGTCTTTGATGCCGGTCAACCTGAGGGACCGGTAGCCGATAGCTCCGGCGCACATGAGCGGAGCCGCTTGGGAATCGGAAAATATATCCGGAATCCTGTATACAAAATCCTCGGCAACAACAATATACTCGGCATACCCTCCATCGGCATCCCTTCCTGTTGCCCTGAACTCCTCACACAGGTTTTCATGACCTTTGAGGCAGAACCTGCACCTTTTGCAGGCCGAATAGATCCATCCGATTCCGACCCTCTCTCCTGTCTCAAACCTGGTTGCCCTGTTCCCTTTCTTTTCCACCCTTCCGATAACCTGGTGTCCTGGAACAACCGGTAATCGCGGCGGAGGTGTCCTTCCCTCAATTTCGTCCAGCTCGGTGTGACAGACGCCGCAGGTCGAAACCCTTACCAGAATCTCATTCTCTCCCGGAACCGGAACCGGCAGGTCCGCAAGTACCAACGGACTGCTGTCCCTTCCGACAGTGCAGAGTCTATGCAGTATCATCGCTTTCATGTCGTCCAACCCAGATAATCAAAAATTTTTTAAAAGTCCTGGACTATTTTCAGTACCCCCCAGAGGGGTATAAGTACCTTCACGAAAATATTTTCTGCCGGAAACGTGCTGAAAATATTTTCTAAGGTACTAAATCTCGTAATCGCTAACAGGGTAGTGGGATAACAGTTTTGGGGTTGCCTTGACCCCCATGATCGGTTACAGAGCCGGAAGGGTAAAATGATTACGCCTGATTCGACGAATTCATACCAACCCAGCCTCCCCGTGCATCAGCCTGCTGACGCAGGGCCTCATAAAGAACGATTCCCGCAGACATTGCCAGATTCAGGCTTCTGATATTCGGATTGCTCATCGGGATGGAGTAACAGCGATCGTGATAGAGGTTGATTATCTCTTCGGAAAGTCCTTTGGTCTCTTTCCCGAATATCAGGTAATCACCCTGTGAAAATGAGCACTTTGAATAGGGCCTGTCCACTTTTTTACTGAAAAAGTAAATTCGGCTTTCATCCTGCGCTTCAAGGAATTCATCAAAATTTTCCCATTGAATGATCTTTACAAATTTCCAGTAGTCAAGCCCGGCCCGTTTGAGATGCCTGTCGTCTGTACTGAACCCCAGCGGTTTTACCAGGTGGAGTATGGAGTCCGTAGCCCCGCATAACCTTGCAATACTTCCGGTATTCGGCGGAATCTCCGGTTCTACAAGTACTATATTAAAAGGAGGGAGGGAAACCGTGCAGGGGGATTCTTTTGTTATCACGAGGATTTTTTATTATTATGAAAAAACTTTTTGATTAAGGGTTCTCCCAAAAATAAATTTACATTTTCAGGTGTTGAGGCGCCCGCATGGCAAGGCGCGAGGAGGGCGAATAGCAGGGCTATTTAACCGACGAGCAACGCAGCCATCCGGGATGGATCGACGCATGAAAATGTGAAGTTATTTTTGGGCGAACCCTAAAGCAGGAAAAGGCTCTCCTCAGAGGTGAATGTCACGCTCTTGACGTGAAGGACTTGCGGCCCTGTGACGGAATTCATGAGACGCTCCATTTCTTTTTCTCTTTCGCGAAACAGTGCAAGTTCGTCTCCCTTGAGAATGGCTTTGGGCTTTGCTTTAATTGAAAAGGGATTGATAAATACACCCTGGCGCCGGACACGATAATCAAGATGAGGTCCGGTTGAGAGCCCGGAGGAACCGACATATCCGATAATATCCTTTTGTTTGACCTTGCTCCCGATCTTCAGTCCCTTCTTAAATCTGGAGAGATGTCCGTAATAAGTCCTGTAACCGCCTTTGTGATCAAGTACGATCTGCCGCCCAAACCCGCCCCTGGCACCCACAAATTTTACCTTTCCGTCAGCCGAGGCCATGATCGGAGTGCCGACAGGGGCAGCCAGATCCACTCCAAGATGCGGCCTGACAATTCCTAAGATCGGGTGTTTCCTTTTATAACTGAATCCGGAACTTACTCTGCCGTATGGGATCGGTGACCGGATAAACGAAGCGCTCAACCCTTTGCCGGCCGAATCGTAATAACCATCAGGCGTCTTATCCGAAGAAAAATGGAATCCTTGTGTAACAGTGTTGTCGGTCTGCTCATATCTAGCTGCCAGGATTCTCCCGTAGCCGACAAATTTATTGTCTTTTTTGTAAATTTTTTCAACAATAAGACTGAATCGGTCATCCTGCTGCGTATCCGTATTAAAATCAATCTGTGAGGCAAAGATATCAGCAAATGCCCGGATCAGACTGGGACCTTCCTCAAGTTTTTGAAATGCATTAAACAGCGAATATTGAATGTCTCCCTCAACCGCAGAGGTCCTGAATTCAAGCTGGATCGGAACCCGGGATGTTTCAAATCCTTGTTCAGTCCTTGTGATATCGTAAATTTCCAGAGGCCCTGCCTCATAGATACAATATCCCAGTTTCCCCTCTTCATCCAGAAAAACGGAATACTTGTCTTTCGGGCTGAGCCGCCTGAAATCAAGGCATTTTGAAAAATTTGAGATAATCTGGCAACGGATTTCATTTGAGATATTGAGACGTTTCATGGAATCGTCAAATGAGTCGCCAGGCCTGAGAACGCCGTTGATTTCGGTATAATTGAAGGATGTGATTTTTTCCGGAAGACGTGGGATCCTTTCAGTGAAGCTATCACTGTCAACATGGGCAATGGCGGTACCGCCTGCCCGGTCCCTATAATTACCGAAACGTTCCATGAGAAATGTCGCGCCTGCAAACAGAAAAACAGCAGTTGATAACCAAAGGATCTTTTTGAATTTTTTCATAAAATATTTTTTAGTAAAGTCAAAAGGTTACAAATAAATTTTCAACACAGCCATATTACATATGATTAGTTTGATACTTAAATATATATTAAATATAATATACTGTCAATTTTGTCAATAATATTCAATAGGTTGCGATTTTTTGTAATAATTCCACACAAGCCGAATATTTACAATGAATCAGCAGTATCTTCCCATTAATCAGCAATGAAACGTTATTTTTGAGCGAGCCCTGACCCGGATAAACTGGAATTTTTAAAGGTCCTGGACTCTGTTCAGTATCCCTCCTGAGGGGTATAAGTACCTTAACAGCTACGCGTAACTATTTAAAAATATTTCACCTTTTCGATTTATTGCCATGAAAAACAAGAAAATTACCACTAAGGTACTATAAATTCACGGGACGAAAAAAAAGTAGTCCATATCGAATTTTCTTGTTAGTAATATATTTCGTCCTATGCAATTATGAAGTTGGGAATTGCTTGCGAAAGAGAATCTTGTTCAGGAAAAGAGCAAGGCTTAAAATACTCTGCCGGTGAACGATTTCCGGCGTTTCGCAAAATCGGCAATCAGAATATTAATAGAGGCAAAGAGAGGAGTTTCCAATGGCTTTAATTGTTCAAAAATTTGGAGGAACTTCTGTTGGGGACATTGATAAGATAAAGGCTGTGGCCCGCAAGGTTGTCAAACGGAGCCGTGAGGGCAACCGGATGGTTGTGGTTCTTTCCGCCATGGCAGGAGAAACGGACCGGTTCGTAAAACTGGCCGGCAAGGCCCAGATAATTCCGGATCCAAGGGAAATGGATGTACTGCTTTCAACCGGAGAACAGGTGACAGTGGCTCTTTTGGCCATGGCTGTAAAGGACGAGGGCCTTGATGCCGTCTCCATGCTTGGAGATCAGGTAAAAATCCGCACCGACAATATCCACACAAAGGCCCGAATCAAATCCATTGACACGAAACTGCTTGAAAAGCGCCTGTCAGACGACAAAATAATTATTGTGGCAGGTTTTCAGGGGGTAAACGACAACAAAGACATCACCACACTGGGCCGGGGCGGATCGGACACAACCGCCGTGGCTCTGGCAGGGGTACTGAAAGCGGATGAATGTGAAATATTCACTGATGTTGATGGAATATATACCACTGATCCTGACATCTGTTCGACTGCGCGCAAGATAGACACCATCGCGTACGATGAGATGCTGGAACTGGCAAGCCTGGGCGCCAAGGTTCTTGACATCAGATCCGTCGAATTTGCAAAAAAATACCAGGTACCTGTTCATGTCCGTTCCTCTTTTGTGGATACCGAGGGGACATGGGTTGTTGAGGAGGACAAAGAGATGGAAGAAAAACCTGTTTCAGGAATAACATATTCAAAAAATGAAGGACGGCTCACAATATCCAAGGTCCAGGACGAGCCTGGTATTGCATCAAAGATATTCACCCCGATTTCCGATGCAAACATTGTTGTCGACATGATTATTCAGAACACAAGAGCCGGGGATCTGACCGACATGACATTTACCGTCCCTATAAATGATTATGACAAGGCCATGTCCATTCTGGAGGATGTTGCCGGTAAAATCGGGGCGGATAGAGTCTCAGGTTCAAAAAATATTGCCAAGGTCTCGATCGTGGGAGTTGGGATGAGGAATTTTCCCGGAATTGCCACGACCATGTTTCAAACCCTGGCTGACGAAGGCATCAATATTCTGATGATCAGCACGTCGGAAATCAAGATCTCCTGTGTAATCGACAAAAAGTACACAGAACTTGCAATACGGGCGCTTCACGACGTATTTGAACTGGAGTAAACGTTCACCAAGTTGAAAATAATCAACCGGAAGCGGAGTAATAACAGATCATGACACCACAGCTTGAAATCTACGACACCACATTAAGAGACGGGACACAGGCGGAAAATTTTAACATCTCTGTTGAAGATAAAATCAGGATCACCCTGAAACTCGATGAACTTGGAATCGATTATGTCGAAGGCGGCTGGCCCGGCGCCAATCCGGTTTCAGCCGAGTATTTCAAGGAAATCCAAAATTACAATCTGCGTCATACACAGATTGCCGCATTCGGCAGCACCAGGAACTTCAAAAATCCTCCGGACAAAGATCCCAACCTTAAGGCCCTGATAGATTCCAAAACACCGGTCATCACCATCTTCGGCAAGAGTTGGGACATACATGTCACGGATGCCTTAAGGATTTCCCTTGATGATAACCTGACAATTATCCAGGACTCTTTGCAATTCCTGCGGCCGTATGTAAAGCATCTGTTTTATGATGCCGAGCACTTTTTCGACGGTTTCAAGAAAAACAAGGAGTACGCGCTCACCACACTTGAAAAGGCCATTGACGGAGGGGCGGACTGTCTCGTCCTGTGTGACACGAACGGCGGCACCATGCCGACCGATATCCCCGATATCATGGAGGCTGTGAAAACCCTTGTAAAATCCAAAGGCGATTCCGTGACCCTTGGAATCCATGCGCACAACGATTCGGACACTGCTGTGGCAAACTCCCTGATCGCGGTTTCAAAAGGCGCGACCCAGGTTCAGGGGACCATAAACGGATTCGGGGAGAGGTGCGGAAACGCAGACCTTATTTCCATCATGGCCGGTCTTGCGATCAAGATGGGGTACACATTCAACGCAGCGGACAGGCTTGACATGCTTGCCGAGACGTCCAGGTTTGTCAATGAACTGGCAAATCTTCCCCACAACAAATACCAGCCCTATGTAGGCGCCTCGGCTTTTGCACACAAGGGCGGCATTCATGTAAGTGCGGTCAAACGCAACCCTCTTACATATGAACATATCGTACCTGAAAGGGTAGGAAACATCAGGCGCATTCTGATATCCGACCAGGCAGGCAGGGGCAATGTGCTGCATAAGGCCAAAAAGTTCGGGTTGGATCTGGACAGCAAAGACCCTGTTGTGGCTTCCATATTAAACGAGCTGAAAGAGCTTGAAACCCGCGGATTCCAGTACGAAGGAGCTGAGGCGTCCTTTGAACTGCTTATGCGCAGGGCCATGGGGACGCAGCGGAGGTATTTCGAATTACTGGGATTCAGGGTAATAGACCATAAGACCGGCATGGATGAACCGACCCAGGCGGAAGCCACAATCAGGCTGAAAGTCGGGGGAGAAATGGTGCATACCGCAGCCCTTGGCGACGGGCCGGTAAATGCCCTGGATAATGCGCTCAGAAAGGCCCTGTCTCGATTCTATCCCCAGCTTGCCGACATGCACCTTTCCGATTACAAAGTACGGGTGCTTGCCACTGACCAGGGAACAAGCGCAAGTGTCAGGGTCCTTATAGAATCCAAGGATTACGAGTCCGAATGGGGAACAGTCGGCCTGTCTACTAATATTATTGAAGCCAGTTGGCAGGCGCTGGTAGACAGTATTTCTTACAAGTTGATGAAGAGTGAGAGCAAGGGTAAAGAGTGAAAGCGGAAGGTAGAATCAAGAAGGACCACCGTGTGCTGGTCCTTCTTGTTGTTTGTATTGCCATCTCTCTTTTTCACCTTGCGGGAATAATCAGACCTGACTGGGAAAAAAGGGCAAACCGGCAGTCCGAGGCCCTATTTTTTGACATTGTATGGTTAAAGGGCGACAATATCAAGGAAGGGCTGTATCAACTGCCTATAACTGAATTTAGTAATGATTCGGAATTCAATGTTCCTGCAGAATCCACATTCACCCTTTTATCCTCAATCCCTGCCAAAGCCACCCCGTTTTTCTTCCTGCCTATCCCTATTAACGAGGCCGATTCAGAAATTCTTACAATTATCCCCGGGATAGGACCCCGTCTGGCAGGCCGCATCATTGATTTTCGTAAGAAAAGAGACCGGATAGAAGATTTAAACGAACTTTTAAAAATTCGCGGCATTGGAAAAATAAAATTTGGAACACTTTGCCGGTACGTGACTATTTAACCCAGATAAACTAGAAATTTTTAAAGGTCCCGGACTATTTTCAGTACCCCCTCTGAGGGGTATCAGTGCCTTAAAACATATGGCACCGCAGGCGTCACATATAACTTCGGAGTTTTTCTGCCACAAAAAATAAAAAAAATTACCACTAAGGCACTAATGAAATTTACTCCCAGACCATACCAGAAGAAAGCTGTTGACTCGGTAATCTCCCTTTATAATCGCGGAGTACACAAGATGCTCCTGCATCTTCCGACCGGTGCGGGAAAGACGGTTATCGCGGCGATAATTATTGAAAAATTATTGGATTTTCCTGATGTTGAAAAAATATTATTTATTGCACATAGAGAGGAAATCTTAGACCAGACACGACAGAAAATCACAAAACACCTGCCTCGCATTAATGTTCAGATAGAACAGGGCTCTCGTCTCTCTTCCCCAAACGCTGATGTCACCATCGCCTCTGTTCAATCTTTGATTCGTCGAAAAGAAAAATTTGATCCAAAGGCTTTTTCCGTGCTTATCTGTGACGAATGTCACCGTGCCTTGGCTCCAAGCTGGGCCGATGTGATCAACTATTTTTGTGAGAAGAAAGAAACAAACTCCCTTTTGCTGGGCATGACGGCAACTCCCAGGCGATCCGACGGCCGTTCGGCGCTTGATGTTTTTAATGAAATCGCCTTTGAAATTTCACGTATGGAATTACAGGATCTCGGCTACCTGGTTCCGTTGCAGTATTATACGGTTCAGGCCGAGCTTAATCTTGATAAGGTCAAAATGAGCGGGGGTGATTTCCAGGTCGGGTCCTTGTCAAAAATAATGAATACACCCAAAAAGAGAGCAATTGCCCTTAAATCATGGCTGAAAAAGGGGCAAGGCAGGAAAACAATCGCCTTTTGCGCGGGAGTTGACCACGCTCATCAACTGGCAAATGATTTCACCTCTCATGGGATAAAGGCGGATGCAATCGACGGGAGAACGGCCAACAGACGGGACATCCTTCAAAGATTTAGAAATGGAGATATAGAAGTACTTACAAATTACGGAGTCTTGACCGAAGGTTTTGATGAGCCCAAAATTGAATGTATCCTAATGGCAAGACCGACGACTTCACCCCTGGTTTACACCCAATGTATCGGTCGCGGGCTAAGACCGTACAAAGGGAAAAAGACCTGCACGATCATTGATATTATTGATCGCAGCGCCCATCAACTGCAATACGGGGTGAGCGATATGTGCGGATTGCCAAAAAACTGGAGATCAAACGGAAGAGATCCGCATCGCGAATCAAGCGCAATATCAAAAATCAAAATAACCGACTCCGATGCATTTATGAAAATCAAAAATGCTATCTCATTAGAAGAAGTTCAGGCCATTCTCATGCGCTTACCGCCGGAATTCGTTACCGCCGGACTGGACGGAGAGCCTGTACTCTATTACACACCCACGGAAGAAAAATATCTTTACCAGGAAGCAAAACAGAAAACAGCAAAGTTGCTTCACCAGGCCAACGCGCCGGTTCGCAAAATTTACCAGGATAAAAAAACTATAAAAATTTCACTGGCATCATCTGATATAAATAACGAAAGATATAATTATTTAAAATGGCACCTTGAACGGGTGACAGGTTGGAACATTGAATACAAGGATGAGAAACAGAAAAAGAATCCTAAGGCCTTTTTGCGATCAATGCTTACAAACAGGCAGAAGTTGAAAAAATTCAAACCTGACTCAAAAGATAATACCGTTACAGCCTGGATCGACAATTTAGTCTACAGCGAAATATCTTACATATCTGAAAAGTTTAAAGAAAAAACAGGAATGAATCTGGAAATAAAAGGTCAATACACCATCTTCTGACAGATTATGATTTGTATTTTATTGATAAAAGTGGTAGGCTTTTAAACAAACTACCTGTCATAAGAGGGGTACTTTTGTTGTTTGATTAGCTTGCAGAACCCTTGTATAACCGACATGACTTATTTAGAAAGACTTATAACTCATTCACCCTGGTGGGCTGAACCGGAATGGGACTTGGATGATCGATCACTCAAAAGTGCTCGTTCAGCAAATTTTCATTTTCGCCATTTAAGCCGGGAATTGCGTTGTGCCGAAAATTTGCTGCCCGGCTCAGTAAGCATTGTGCGAGGCCCTCGTCAGGTGGGCAAAACCACAGAATTAAAATTTCTCGTGAAGGATCTTCTTTCCGCGGGCGTCCCGCCTCGAAACATTGCATACTACCCCTGTGATGATATTATCCATTTTCGTGAATTGATGGACCTGATAAAGACTTTTGCTAAAGCCGTCCGACTGCAAGGGGGGTGCGGTTATCTTATGCTGGATGAAATTACGGCGGTCAAAGATTGGACGCGGGCCGTAAAATCCCTGGTGGATGCAGGAGCCCTGGAGAATATCTATCTGCTGTTGACCGGCTCATCCGCCGTAGAAATCAAAAGAGGATATGAAAGGATGCCGGGTCGCAGGGGACATGGATTTGACCATGCCTTCCTGCCCATGAGTTTTGCTGATTTTTGCCGGGCATTCAATCTGACACCGCCCCAGGCTGACCTCGCCGATATCCTTACTGATGAATCCTCTTTTCGAATGTATGAAATGGAAACAGCCCGCAACAAAAATAAACTTGATGAAATTCTCGAAAAATATCTTCAGTGGGGCGGGTTTCCAATGGTGGTTGCCGATCTGGTCGGAAGCGGGTTTGTCACAGAGCAGACTATGGAGGTATGTCGGTCCGTTTTGCTCAGTGAATTCGAAAAACAGCGCCGAAAAGTATCGTTAATTTTGAGCCTTTTGAGAAAACTCTATACCGTGTTAGGTACTCCTGTCAGCTACAACTCTCTCACTCAGGATACAGGTTGCCGGTCCAACGCCGTGGTCCAGGATTATCTTGAAATATTCAATGCGGCCTTTCTCGGTTTTGTCCTGCCCTGCATTGATCTTGCACACCGGCGACCCTATCCTAAACGGGAAAAAAAATTCTATGCAATAGATCCTATTGTATGGAAGGTAGTGGCAGGTGGCGCCGGTTTGCCGCCCGTTCATGAGGCCGTGTGGGCCGAGCATGCGGTGGCTGCTCATCTTGTTCGTCCTCTGGCAGGCACATGGGCGGATCTTGGTTCGTTGGAAGGATTGTACTACTTCCGATCCCGTAAAGGAAAAGAGGTCGATTTTGTGCACTTCATCACTCCGACCGGACATCCTTTTGGAGTGGAGGTTAAGTATCAAAGCCGCGTTTCGGGTTGGGATGAGCAGAGTATTTCCAAAGGTATTGGCCAAGGGGTGCTTGTTACGCGGGATTCCTTTAAATGGAATAAAGTCTGCCATATCCCATTGGGGGCTTTTCTGCTTCTTAAATCTTATGGCTCTCTGGTATTTCTCGGGGGTCGATTTTTACCAAAAGAATCAACCTGTTATCCGTATTCTTGAGTCGCCTGAATTTAAAAAATTTACACAGTAAATCCTATTATTTAAGCAGATATTGAGTTTTCAGTACAATATAGCCCAATATAGCCCCATATGCCCTTATAATAGCGTTAAAAAGTCGTTCAACAACAAACGCGGAAAACACGATAACTTCTTGAAATTAAAACAGAATATAAGCCCCGGGAATTACCGGAGAGCCAAAAAAATCTCTTTATAGCAATATTGAAATCTGAGTAACAAATGAACTTTGGGAGGTTGAGGGGTCAAGTCTGCTGTTGCCTTTTAGTACCTTAGAAAATATTTTCTGCGCGTTTCTGGCAGAAAATATTTTCGTGAAGGTACTTATCCAGGACCTTTAAAGAATTCCAGTTTATCTGGGTTAGGGAATGCCGGATCATATCAAAAAGCTGGTATGCAGCTTCTATAAAATCCCATGTTCTGCACTTATTGTTTCCAGAAAAGGAGAAACAAACAATAGGTTTTTCATATTATATTTTAGTGGGTTCTTGGGTGTATAAGGCAGAGCCTTTGGGTATGCATTCCCAGGCAGAGCCTGGAAACGAGGAAAACGAGGAAAAAAATTTTTTTCCAAAAAGTAATAAAACCGGCCGACCAAACAATTCAGGCGACGGAAAAAAACGCGGCGGCGCTTCGCGGATAGGGCAAATGAGGGGTCAAGTCTTTAGCAAATTTTATGCGCTGACGCAGTTACGTCCGCTGTTTTTTGCGCGGTACATGGCCTTGTCCGCCGCCCTGAGCACTTCCTTCGGGGTCTTGTTTTGATCGTCTTGTTCGGCTACGCCGACGCTGATGGTTACGGACACTTTTTCCTGAAATTCTTTGGTCATTATCGGTGTTTTTGGTTTTTTTCGGGGCCGTTTGGGTCTTCGCAACATGAATTCCGATTCCTCGATCGTCTTTCTTAATTTTTCCACGTGGGGGATAACTTCCATAAGTGATCCGGGAAAGATCAGGGTGAACTCTTCGCCGCCATAACGAAAGGATTTACCGCCTCCGCCCACATTTGCAAGTTTTGATGCGACCATTTGCAAGACCTGGTCTCCCACATCATGTCCGTACCGATCATTGAACTTTTTGAAAGAGTCTATATCGACCATTGCTACCGTATACCGGTTGCCCAGCTTAAGAAAAGCTTCTTTTAAGGCCCTTATGGTCGGCAGTTGTGTCAACTCGTCACGGTATGCCATGCTGTGGGAGGTCTCAATGATGGATGTCACCAGAATAAGCCCTGCCGTGGCAAAAAAGAGAGGGGATACCGGTTCGAACTTTTCAAACCCAAGAGCAAGAAATACCAGTACCAGTGCCCAGAAAAAGGCGCCGACAACGGCATCTTGATAAAGAATAAAGCGGATTATAAGAAAAAGAAACGCTGCAAAGAAAGCCGGCAGAGCCGGCTGTGTCAGGGAAGTGCGGGCCAGGACAGGGACATCAACAAAAGAATGTCCAAGATAGCCTGCAATATCAAAGTGAGGGTAAAGGTAGCAAATGGCGGCAATGCCAACTGGCTGCGCAAGGATCAGGCCGAGACGGAGTATTCCGCGCAAGGTTGCGATTCCCCGCTCCTTTAACAGAGAAAACGCCGCAAGATTCAGTGGGAACAGAAGGACGACGGTACTGTAGACAACATTTATGTGAACCGCGTCTGCGCTACCGTTAAAAAAATGCAGGGATCGGTCGGCAAGCGCCAGGACAAGAAGGGCAAAGACCACCCGGCTCTTGTTGAACCTACACGCCAAAAATATTCCCCCGCCAAAAATAGCCCAGGGATATACAGGAAGGATCGCGGAAAATGATTGCTCCGCAACCCCTGTATAAATAAGAATGGCTACGGCCAGGAGAAGAATGCCGCCAGGCACGAAAAAAGAAAACAATGTTCTCAGCACGGGTCTGCTCGATTTTTTTACCATGGTCTTTGCTTATTCATTTACCTGCCTCGTTGCTCCGGGAGGCAACAGAGATTGAATCAGTTCCTGGTATTCATCTGTCCAATTCATTCGCTTGTAAATATACGCGAGACAGAGCAGTGTGTTTGTGTCATCCGGGTAAAATTTGATATAGTCTTTGATAGCACCTATGGCTTTATTCCATTCCCCCTGTTCCTGATAATGTTTTGATAAAAGCTGTGTGCCCCATGATTGCCGGAATTCCGGAGGAATGCGTTTCAGGAGATCGCATGCCGCTCTTATGTCATCAATCCGCAAAAATGAATAGGATAACAGTATCTGATATTTTGGAAGCGGCCACTTGTTAACCATATTTGCAAACGTCTCATTGGCCTTTTCGTAGTTCTTGGTCACGTAAAGATAAAAAGATGCAAGTCTGAACAGGTTTTCTTCCGTGGGATTCCGACCGGCCGATTCCTGCAATGCCTCTTCATAAACAGCCTGGTCCAGATGATAGGCGCACGATACCATCCTCTCCAGCCATTCCATATTTTTTGTCTCGCTGTAAGCCTTTTTGTAAAAATCATGTGCACTACGATAATCTCCTTCTATTTCAAATATCTGCGCTAGTTTTACAAGATATTCCTTATTAGACGGCTCCATCTTGTTGAGCCTGAAAAAAAGTTCTTTTGCAGGTTGATATTCATGATTATCTAAATATATGTACGCCAGTTTACGCATAATTTCCGGGTCTGGTGGTTCTGAAATTCCTCTGGTAAACCATTTTTTTTGTAAAACCCGATCATTCTGCCAGTACGAAATTTCTATGGCCTTTTTCAGCTCCTCCGGTGACAACTTGCCGTTACGCCATTTTGTTTCATATATCTTCAGGGCATCGGAATACCTTTTGTTCCATACAAGGAAATTGACCACAAAATCTTTATCGCCCATATTCTCGGCAATTCTTATCACCCTTTCCTGATTTTCCCTGTTATCGGGATTTTCACGCCAAAAATCCATGGACGCGTTAAACGCGCCATCCAGCAATCCTTTGTCCTTCCATTTAGGTGATAATACCTCCGAGCCTCTTTCAAGCCACCTTTTCTGCAGAGTTTGGTCTTTCTGCGACCATGCGATCTTCATGGCCGCTTTCAGACCATCCGTCGACAGTTCCCCATTGCGCCATCTCTGTTCATACATCTTCAGGGCACTGGAAAAACTTTGGTTCTGAACAAGAAAATCAAGCACAAAGTCTTGTTTGCCCATATTCCCTGCAATTCTTATGACCCTTTCCTGATTTTTTTTGTTATCGGGTTGCTCTCGCCAGAGATGGAGAGATGCGTTTAAGGCGTCATCCAGCAGTTTTTTGTCTTTGCAGCCGAGGCTATAAAGGGTTTCAACAGTATCTATTAACGACTCAAAATTATTATTTTCCCAATAAATATAAACAAGTTGGGTCAAGAGCTTTTTATTTTCATCGCTTCCCTTGTCCTCAATTGCGGCAAGCATTTCAATACACAGGGATTCCGCTTTTATGTTAAACGCCCTGGCCTTTTTTTCATCCCGGTTCTTTTTATAAAGCTCGGCCAGGGAAAGAAAATCATCAAGAGTCTCCGGTGTTATCCGCGAAGTTAACCGCAGGGCCGTTTCTTCATCCCCCAAGGCCACACTGACTATGAAATATTCTTTTATCAGGTCCGCGCCGCCGATAAGATCTACGGCTCGCTCAAGCCATTTCTTCCTTTGCTGAATGTCACCTGTCCACCTTGCTACTGTGACGGCCTTTTCCATCTCTTCTTCTGTAAAATTTCCTGAATTATATGCCTGCTCATACAGGGTAAGCGCTTCAGAAACCCTCTGGTTTCCCAATAAAAAATCTATCAGAAAATTTCGGTTATCCACTTTTTTTGCAAAGAAAATAACATAGTCCTGTCTTTTTTTGTCTGCCTCGTTAAAATGCCAGAGGTCCAGGGCCGTATCCATTCCGTCCTTCATAAGTTCAGGACTCTCATATTCCAGGTCCAAAAGACGTTTTACAGTGACCAGGAATTTGTCGTAGTCTCCAATATAACGGCAGAGAATTGAAATCCTGACCAATATCTCCCTCTGAAAATACTGATCACCTGTCGCTTTCAGGCTTTTTTCGTATGCGATTATTGCTTCCTTATACATAGAACGCGACTCATAATAATGAGCAATCTTCACGTCTATAGGCTTGAGGAAATAGCCGCTCACTGTCATGCTCGCGAGAATGATAAAAAAAACGGCCTTTAAAATATGCTTTCTTGAGTACATCTATTGAAGATCCTCCCTGGCCCATTTCCAGGAGATGTCAAGACGTTCCGCCTTTTTTTTGAACTCAAGCTTCTTATCTTCAGACATTGGGGCATAATCCACGGCAAGGATCATTTTTTTGTCTTTTCTCAACATTTCCACTTTGTCAAGCAGCCATTTTGTGTCCGGGGCGTCCGTCCTTTCGGCCCAGCCCAAGTCCTTTTTTTTATAGAAAAGAGACTCTATCAGTACGCCGCTGATGTCGTTTTTTACATCACCATAGATGCCGAAGCCCCTGTTTATAATTATATTTCCCGGAATGCTCTTCTTTATCATTTGAATAAGGCTTACGCCTTTGCCATGGATGATATCTCGCTTTTCGGGCAGTAGATTTCCAAGGATTTCCACATCATCCGCAGTATCCACAAACACGTTTTCAAACCCCTTTGACCGCAAAAACTCAATTTCCTTTTTTATTACATCCTCCCATGCAGGGGATGAGATATCCACGAGAAATGAAGCCCAACCCGCAACCTTTTGCATAATAGCTTGCGGAGGAAGAGATGAAAGATGAGCGGAGTTCATCTCGATTTCACAAAGGGATACATACGCAAACGCGCGGGATATATCCCCTTGTACCTGGGCATATGGAGATATGATATAGATATCATCATTTTTTTTGATTTCCACATGGGGACGATATGTGATTTTAAATCCCACTAAAAAAGGCATTATAATGAGTCCAAGGAGACTAAGAAGTCTGAACCGCTTTTTTAAAAACACCATACTCAAGCCTGCCAAGCTTTGAATTCAAAACAATCAGAGAGAGAATAGAGGAAACCATACACGCTATCATGAAGCCCAGGCCGTAGTATTTCCAGCCAAGTTTTATGGAAACAACCGTGCCTGCAATATTTAAAACAAGAAAAACAAGGGACAGCCATAAAATGGAATTATAATCATCAAGATATTGTATCAAAAGGATCGAAAAAAACCAGAAGGCAAAAAATATAGTTCCTATCATTAGATAATGAAATACAAAGGGATTTGTCCATGGAAGGGGAATAATAGCTGTGGATACGAAAAAAAGCCCCACCATAACAACACCGCCGTGCACGAGTAAAATACGCAGCATGATATGCCTTACAGAATGAACAATATTCACCTTTTCCATGGATAATTCCCGAAAAGGAAAATTGTTGACCAGTTTGAACACGAATAATCGGAAAGGATTTCTAATCTCCTTTTTTATGCCTCTGTATACTATGAACGACGCTATCATCATCAGGCTGATAGCCACAAAAAACGGAAAGTCGTATTGAGGCGAATATCGAAAAAAGGGGTCAATGGATTTGCCCGTGGCTTTTGAATACCAGAAGATAGGCTTGTCTATCCAGAAACCCAGGTTAACAAAAAAGATCGCCAGTCCGGTCTTGTATGCATCAGGGCGCTTATAAAATCCCCAATCCATTTTTATCGATTGCCGAAGATAGAGTTTTAAGATAAAGGCATATCCGCCTGCAATAGGGATGGTAATACCTGCAATAAAAATAAGGGTAAGCGCCTGGACATCGCTTGCGCCCGTAAGCAAAAGGAGGCCTATGGTTGTGCCCATGCCCGCCAGAAACAGCCAAAAGGTAAGACGATCCTTATCAAGGGAATTTACCACACAGACGATGCACCACAGGAGTGAGAGAAGAGTTGTAAGGACAACAAAGATTATTTTGTAATTTATCGAAACTGAGGACAAAGAAAAGATAATAACAGATGAAATGCATATGGCCCCCCCCCCCATAATGATGGATGAGGCTATCAGGGCGTTGAAAATGGAATCAATCTTTCTGAAAAAAATTTCGTCTGCCAGAAAACGGCTGAGTATAGTATATACAGGAGATGAAATGATTAAAGAGAGTCCTGTTGCATAGGTGATTATAAGAAAAAACAGCGTAGGTGGCCGGCCGGTGGAATGAGAGACCAACAACCCCATCAAAGTCAGGCAGAAAATAGTCAAAAACCATGGCCCGACCGCTCGGCATGCCTGTTCGGTTTCCATCATGAGAAAATGGGCAAGACGCGGCCGTTCAATATGTTTATTCAGCAAGAATGAGATTCCCGCCATTGAGTTCCTCCTTGTATAAATTAAAATATTGCTTGATAATCAGGTCTTCCCTGTAGAACCGTTCTATCCTCTTTATCCCATTTTCCCCGAAACTGTCTGCAAGTTCCTTGTTTTTCAGTATTTTTACAACAGCAGCGGCAATTGCCTGCACATCCCTTATCCTTACCACAATCCCTGCATGGCCTATGTCGTCGTCAAGGCCATATACAAGCTCGTTGCATGCGCCCACATTCGTAGTCACTACGGGAATGCCGCAGGCCATGGCCTCCATAACCACAAGAGGCATTGCCTCTTTGATGCTCGTCAAGACAAGGACATCCATTTTCTTATAATAATCAAGGACATCCGCCCTTCCGGTAAAGGTCACTGTCTCATCCAATCCAAGTATGTCAAAAAGCTCAGTGCACTCCGTGTAGTACTCCGGTTGATTATCGGTCGGTCCGATAATCCATGCCCCTACCTTTTGATAATCTTTTTTGACTATTGCCATTACCTGCAGGAATGTCTTGATATCCTTTACATTATCCACCCTTCCCACAAGTCCGACCATCCTGGGATCTTTTGTGCAACGGCCACGCCTTGCCGTTTTAAAACGCGTGACTTCGATTCCATTAGGCACTACCTTGATTCTCTCCGCCCTGGCCCCATATTCGACCTCAAGGTCCTTATTCCCCTGATAGAGCGTGATGATCCGGTCGCAGCAATTGTATTGCCACCGGCATATGGCTGAAAAGAAATCGACCCACATCTCTTTCAGGTAAGGGTCGTCCAGCCAGCCGGCCCTCAAAAGTTCCATCTCTCTTTCCTGAAGGTATATTCCATGTTCGGTGATAATCGATCTTTTTCCGTCAAGGGCCGATTTCAGACATGCCAGCATGCCGCCATATCCCGTGCCCGGCGAGTGATAGATCTTTGCCGGAGGGAGCTTTTTATAGAGGGAAAGTATTCGAAAAAGGATAAGATGGATACTGCGGTGGGCATAGAAATACTTTAAAAATCCCGCGTCTTCCCTCTTCTCCCCATAGATCCTTGTAAGTATGGCAAATGCGGCTTCATCCTCAAGAAGGCTCTTGAATATTCCCGGGGTTTCATTGGTGACAAGTTCTCTGATAAGGGAAAGACTCCCTTTGGAAAGGACCCCTTTTTGCCAATCCTTTATGAGCTGAAAGATGCCGTTGGAAAGGCTCTGCCATTTTTTCTTGGAAATTTTTACAGGGGATTGTTTTTCTATTTCAGAATAATCAAACAATACAAATTCCCGGTACAATACGACGTTTTCAGGAAAAATATATTTTCGTTCTTCATGTTTTTTTTCCTCAGGGATCAATGCCACTATGGAAAATGTAAACTCCTTCATCTTTTCCATGAGCCATTGAAGCCATGAGGAAACCCCGCCGGTAACATACGGGTAGCTGCCCTCTACAACCAGGCAGATGTCAGAACTTTTTTCCATGTGCGTGCCGCCTCTTTGACTTTACCAGGGATAAATACTCCCTCTGTCATTTCAATGGTTTCGTAAATGCGATTAAACGGATCAATCTCCCCATGAGCCAGCGCCAGCTCAAACTCGTAAGGGATCCATTTTTGCAATAAATAATCCCCTTTTTTCTGTACAGCCTTATAGATCTCTCTTGCCTTTACAGCCTGTCCCGCCTCGAGAAGGTATCTCATGCTCAAAAGTCCATTTTCTTCGGAATTTTCCTGCTCAAAAGCACGAATTGCCCAATGACATGCTTTTTCCTGATAAAAGGGCTTCATGATGGAATCACACAGATCAAGGTAAGGGATTTCGTGGTAGAGACTTGCAAGCCTGTACATGGTACGGGCATCCATGTCCTTCGCGCTCTCAGCGGCATTAATATCTGCAAGGATCCTGTCGAATTTTTTTGTAAGGATGTCAATGGCCATAAGCACCATATTCTCGCGAGCGGCTAGTTCTATAATATTTCGCAGAATTATTGATTTCATGACCGACCATTCCATCTCATCAATTCTCGAAATCAGCCTTAAGCCATGATTCGCGCTCATTCCGCGAAGAAGAAAGGCCTCCAATGCCGGAATTGCCCGGCCTTCGTATTTCTTTTTCAATACAGCAAGTATATCTTTGTCCACTACGTCAAACAGCTCGCTCCGTACGGGATATAGAGGATACAGACGAAAAAACAGAACGATAAATAAAGAGATAACCGGCCCTGCCAAAGGAATAATGGTGAGAAAGACCAGAAACTTCATAAATGCCTCGGTGATCATCTTACTGCCAAGGGAATTATCGTGCTTTATCAATTCGTTGACTATCAGATAAACGATCAATACCGATAGCCCGTAGGCAACCAGAAAAGAAAGTAGATCAGGCAAATTCGACATTCCATGGATGATGAAAAAATAGACCGCAACCTCTGTAATACACCAGCAGCACAACAGTAAAAAAGAGAATACGTTATAGATCATTAGAATTCCGTCTTGTTTGCAGCTTCAATTACAAATTGCGGCGCTGCAACTTTTAATCTGTTAATGATGAGAGGAAGATTTTTTTCATCGGTCATGGATAAGAAAACAAGTATTTTTCCCTCATCAAGCATGAATAGATCGTCATAGATTCTCATGCCGGAGGATATTTTCCTCACATCCGCTTCCTCCATAGCCCCTTTTATCCACAAAAGGACAAATGGAAGATTGTATTTTTTGTGGCGGTATATGGTTTCATCAAGGATTTTCCGGGCAACAGACATCTGATATACAATAACGGAAGCAAATGCGCTCAGAGGTTGAAGTTTTTCTTTGTCAAGACGTTTTTCCAGCAGATATCTTGTCCAAAAGGCTGTCAGCTTTAAAAGGCTTATAAGTTTCTCACTCATATTGATAAATCTGATTTCCTCGATCAGCAGGATATATATGAGTTCGTTTACAACAGAGAAGATCGGAACAGCCATAATAAGGTGATGGTCTATTTTCTTGGGGATGATTATCTCTCTTTCCTGCATCAGTACCCGCATGATCTCCGGCATTTCCTCACTCTTCCATTTCATATTCTCAGGCAGAGATGTAGCGCCGAAGGATGCGACCCTTTCGATGCCCCCTTTCATATCCGGTTTGTAAAAGGCCGATTTTTCTACGTGACAGTACGTGTAAAGAATATGAAGTATTTCGTTAATAAATGTTTCGTGATCTTTGATAGTCTCTATTCTTCGAATGGCCTGATAGAGAATCCTGGGAGATTCCACTTCAGTCAAGACCTGCTCAAGCACATCCTGCAATCCTCTATCTTTTTCAGACAGTTCCACAAGGAGTCTGTCCATGCGCTGTTGCATAACCGTATTGGTAAGGTTGGTCCGGATTGTCTTCTGCTCAACGGCAGTCCTTGCAATGCCTGTCAGAACAAGACCCGTAACAAAAAAACAGGCCTCTAAGTAATGCAGGGAGAGGAAGACAAGCACCTCGCCTTTTACGACCAGAGAGATGGTCATCCCGGCACCGACGGCAGCGGCGGCAACGCCGTTTATGCCGTAATAAAGCGCAAAAATAAGGCTCAAGAATGACACCGACAATAACACGAGGTCTTCGGGGATTATGCCATGGTAGTATACGAGCCATATCAACCCATAGGAAAATATTACCTCAAAAAAAATTATAAATACCTTTTTATCTATCGGTTTCATATTCATATCGCAATCCAATATATGAAAAATTTATTGCTTACAAGCAGTTTTCATCATTCAGCATTCAGCATTCAGCATTCAGCATTCAGCATTCATCCTCCCCGCCATCCCTAAAACAGTATTTTAATGCCTGCATTGATTCTCCATTCATCCTCTCCTGAAAGGCCATCCAGACGATACTCCGCGCCTCCCTTGATAATGACGTTTTTGTGGACGTGTAAATTAAAAATACATCCCGGAGAAAAGACAAATCCTTCATCTTCTATGCCAAAGAGATAGCCCAAGCCTATTTTGAAGTCAATATGATCAGAATATTCGTTTGAAAAAATGTATGACAATCTGAAGGTATACGAGGGCATATAAAGATGATGGGCAATGTAATCCTCATCCCCGTTTCCCTCGACCAAAAGCATACCGCCTGAATGATACAGGGTTATTTTCTTAACAGATAGATGATGGGCAAAGGTGGTGCTGACATTCAATATATTCATATAACCCTGGGGATAGACTGAATACTCATACTTGCACGATCCTGTCAGTATATCGGAAAATTCATAGTCAAAGCGAAAAGAACCGCCTTCTTTTAAGCTGAATTCATCCATCATCGCGGTGAGTTCTCTTTCCACCTCGTTATAGTATCCTTTGATTTCCGCACGAGATTTTTTGATTGGATAAAAGATTTTTTTAAGGCTTCCACCTGCATCGCCGTAATCAGTGATGGTTAACAAAAGCTCAACAGAAGGAAATCTTCCGGAAAAACCATTCCAGCCCACGGAGAAACAATCTCCACCATCCATCCACAGATATGATGCGGTAAGCCGATCGTTTTCGTATATGGGGATTTCACCGGAAATAAAACTCCAGGGGATCGATCCATGCGCCTTTGAGTCCACGACCCCGCTATCCACATTAATTCTGGAAGCATAGAGTCTTCTGATATAGGCTATTTTTTTCAGGGCAAGGGCTCTTTCGTGTGGCGTATAATAAACCGAATCTCTCACCTCTCCGAGAATCCTTAATGACTTTCTCCATTGCCCTCCCATGAAATAGACATCTGCAAGAAAAAGCTGGACATCCTTTGAATCCGTAAAGGGCTCTATTTCGGATATTGCCGTATCAAATTCCTCCCTTTTTGTAAAAATCTGGGCTTTAAACAGGGAAACACGTCTTTTGTCGTTGTCAGTCAGCGCATTGATATCTTCAGGCCTTATTTTTTCCAACCGGTTCCAGGATTCATCAAACCTCTCCATGCTGATAAGAAATTCAACAAAATCAAGAATAAGGGGAGTTGATTCAGGATGTTCGGCAATGGCGGCCTTGTATCCTTCATACGCTACGCTCTGCTGTCCTGATTCTTTAAGAATATGCAGTTGTTGTCTCTCTTTGATTTGCGCCGTTGCAACTTGAAGACAGAAAAACGTATCTATGATCAAATAGATGAGAATGAATATCAGGGCTTT
The DNA here is from genome assembly GCA_034659175.1 of Thermodesulfobacteriota bacterium. GTDB lineage: Bacteria > Desulfobacterota > Desulfobulbia > Desulfobulbales > DAOVYS01 > DAOVYS01. Next base: position 23,028 of record JAYEGR010000131.1, read on the forward strand.
TGATTTCACGATTTTTTTACCATTTCAGCGTTTACGAGTTTGAAGTCTCCATTGCTTGAAGACCGCAACAAGAATTTATGTTTGCGAAAACCCTCCAAATTTCCGGATAGGCGTTTTTCGGGCATTCATATTATGTTATATACAAAAAACAATACAAATATCAAAAAAAAAAACTTTTTTATAAAATTAGCGTGGAAAAACAGCCGGAAGGGGTATAAGTTCCCATACTATAAATTTATTTTTAATCCAACCCTTATTGCAGGACATGGAGGCTAAGGGTCTGTCATGAAATAAAATGAGAAAAAATAACCGAAAAAACAATGAACTCCGGCCTGTTTCCATTGAACGGGGATTTCAGCCGCATGCCGATGGTTCCGTACTGATTGCCATGGGGGGGCACGCATGTTTCATGTTCAGTTACTGAGGAAGATTCAAAAGCTCACGTTGACGCAAATTTCGTAATGACCGGGGACAATAAAATAATAGAAATCCAATGCACTGCCGAGGGAAGACCCTTTAGCAGGGATGATTGCGACGACTTTTTGGAACTGGCGACAAAAGGTATTTCAGAGCTTATTCCCATGTGGCAGGAGGAAAAATGAAAAATCGTTCTCCATTCCGGCTGCTTGGCAGTTCATCCAAGTGCCCTGCACGCCTGGGAGAAGTCGAGACCATCCACGGCACCTTCCAGACCCCTGTCTTTATGCCGGTCGGCACCCTGGCCACGGTCAAGGCCGTGACGCCTGAAAATCTTTCCGAACTGGGCGCCGAAATAATCCTTGCAAACACCTACCACCTTTTCATCCGTCCGGGCCACAAACTGATCAGACAACTTGGCGGGCTGCACCGCTTCATGAACTGGAACAGGCCGATTCTGACGGATAGCGGCGGATTTCAGATCTACAGTTTAAAGGAGCTTTCAAAAATTACCGAACAGGGCGCGGCATTCAAATCCCATCTCGACGGGGCGTCTCTTTTCTTAACTCCTGAGGACGCGGTGGCTGTCCAGGAAACACTTGGATCAGACATCATGATGTGCCTGGACACATGCATCCCGTATCCGGCTACTCAAGAAAAAGTTATCAACGCAACAAAACTCACAGGGCGATGGGCAAAACGCTCCCGCGCAGCCCGGAATGAGACAGGGCAGCTCCTGTTCGGCATCGTCCAGGGAGGAATGTATCCTCATATCAGGGCACAGGCAGTGGATGAACTGGTTGAAATCGGTTTTGACGGGTACGCCCTTGGCGGACTGAGCGTAGGGGAACCAAATGAATTAATGATGGAGATAATCGGCGAAACCGCGCCCCTGCTTCCCCAGGATTTCCCAATTTACCTGATGGGAGTAGGAACACCGGAAGACCTTGTAGAAGGAGTATACCGGGGAGTGGACATGTTTGACTGCGTAATGCCCACCAGGAATGCCAGAAACGGCATGCTCTTTACATCAACAGGAAGAGTAGTCATTAAAAACGCCAGATATTTCGATGACCCGAAACCAGTGGATGAATCCTGTGGCTGCTACACATGCAGGAATTACTCCCGCGCCTATTTAAGACATCTCTACATGGCAAGGGAAATCCTATCTTCCCACCTAAACACCATCCATAATCTGCACTATTTCGTAACCCTTATGAAAGGCATGAGAACAGCCATAAAAAAGGACCGCTTCCAGGAATTCAGAAAAGATTTTTATGCGCTGAGGAACTAAGGAACAGGTCGTAAATACTTTCTTTCAGGCGGTTGACTTCCAGTTTCCATATATACGCAAGCACCCAGAGCTGCAAGGCTTTCACAGTGTGGCGTTACAACAGATTTTCATGATCCACCATTATACATCTGTCCATTATCACTGTCAGGCCTGCGCTCCTAGCCCTTGCCGCAGCCTCTTCATTCACGATGCCGCTCTGCATCCAGACAACCGACGCTTTTATCCTGATGGCATCATCGACAATCGGCATTACATCCTCAGGCCTTCGGAAAATGTTGACAACATCGACATGGTCTGGAATAGATATCAGGTTTGGATAGCACTTTTGGCCGAGTATCTCAGTCTGTCCGGGATTCACTGGTATAATTGCGTATCCCGACTCAAGCATGTAGCCGGCAACCTCGTTGCTGGGCCTTGCAGTTTTCGGCGAAAGACCTACTACGGCGATAGTCCTGCAATTTTTTAATATGTCCGCTATATCCGTGTTTGATAGTGATATCATGGCTGATACGTAAACAGTTTGAGATTCGACGGCTTTTGTTACCTCGTGATTGGTTTTACGTTTGAACATCCATACAACCCCAAAAAAAACTCTAACAAAATCGACCTGTTCTACATAATGTTTTATTCTACATGAATTCAAAAAGATGTGCTAAGTCAAAATGTTATGCCGCCCGTTTTTTTGTAACCGATTACTTATTCGAAACAATTTTGGGTCAACCGGAACTGGTGTGATCCTAACACCGTCAACCGGAATCAATGTGGTTAATGAAATCAAGCTGTTACGCAAACTATTGTTAAGATGTCAATCTTTTAACGATGGTATTAAGAGCAAAAAAAATGGCACTTTTTGATTTTGATGTAACCACCAGTAAAACAACGCAAAAAATGGTGAAAAGAGGGTTATTTTACCACACCAGATCCGGTTGACCCACAATTTTATCACGAATAAACTCTGTGCCAAAACATGAGCCGAGCATCGCATCTGAAACAGTAAAATTAACTCTATCAGGGGAAACGACCATTGAGGCTGTTGCCCTTTTTTTGTTGTTTGGGGCTGGTGGGATCTGCTACTATTGTAGCGAAGTGAGATTAAAAAAATTTGATTAGGGATGTAAACGGCTAACCGTTGACTTTTGTTGGAGTATGTAAAAAAATGATAAATGGTATTGTTCTGAAAAAATTGGAAACACTTGATACAACCCTTTACGAATTAGAGTCTCTTGGTCAGGTAAAAGTAGAAACGTTACGTAAAGATTGGCTGACAAGAAGGGCGGTTGAGCGGAATTTACAGGTTCTGGTAGAAATTGTCATTGATGTTTGTCAGCGTATTGTTTCCCTTGACGGGCATTCGCCACCGACAACCGGCGCTGAGGCAGTGAAGCGATGCGTGGAGCTGGGGGCGTTGTCTTCGGAAGACCCTTTTCGACAAATGGTTCAATTCCGGAATTTTATTGTACATAGATATGAGCAAGTTGATGTGGAAATCCTGGCAGGTATGGTGAACCGCCGTTTGAATAATTTTAAACAATTCAAGAACGAGATTTTAAATTATGCGCAGGGTTGATTTTGCAAAAGCGGAACCAGTCTGGAATGCATTAAAAAACATTATTGCTGTATGGGTTTTTGGGTCCGGCCGGGAGGGAATCTTGAGGCATGGTGGCGATATTGATATCGCTGTTTTGTTTGATAATCTCCCTGATCTTGATGAACTTGCCGAACTGAGGGCATCTCTCCAGGATGTACTGGAGGTTGAGGAGATTGATATCTTGTTGTTGAATTCAGCGGGTGCAATCAGCAGCTTTGAGGCTGTATCAGGCAAATCTCTCTATTGCCGGGATAAGGGGCGGCGGGCAGAGTTTGTTTCCCTGGCTGCTCGGCAATACGAAGACGATATGGCATTTATGGCCAAAGGTATGGCTATTTATTTTGAAGGCCGTCAAAAACGTACCGGCACTGAGCCTGTGGCCGGGAAGGGAACGTTCACGCATGCGGATCTTGGGGACATTCTCAAATAAGGGATGATGAAGCGCCGCATTTCGAAATTCAACGGTTCCTGGTGACCCAGTTATTCGTTTTTCTACTGCAACGGTGTGAAACCACGACACATTCTGTGATTTCCGCAACGTAAATTTTATACGATTGCACTGTAATTCAACCAAACATACCAAGTCAGAAAATTAAAAAAAACCTGAATCCTATTGTTATGCATTACCATCACTAAATACTCGGTCAAAAAATTCTTCCTTATCTAGTGCAGATTGCCATTTTCAATGACGCTCTACTGATTCAATTCGCTTTTTTTTTGTAAGGACAAAAACCTTCCCGCTTCAACGGGGCCTAACTCTTTTACCAAAATATTAATTGCTTCGGTGATTAGTACCTTACTCCTGAAACCCTGTCAAAAAAAACAAGAAATTTTTTGGCGCACCCCGCTGACATAAGCTGAAAGCGAGGTGACACGGATTTACTGGACAAAGCAATTTTTAAAAATTTGGGT
>JAYEGR010000132.1:0-8312 GCA_034659175.1 Thermodesulfobacteriota bacterium
TTCATGTTCTCGGAAAAGAAAAAACATAAAGGGAAGCAGAGGAGATAAGGCGCCGGAGGCATGGCTGACACAGGATAAGGGTTAGGGATGTGGTTCCGATTGTGTTTGAGGTCAAGCCTGATTTATTTCACATTTTATCCATTTTGACGCCTCAACTATCCACCTTTTCACACTCAAACCGGGTGATATTTCGGTCGGTTTTGCTGAACTCAATGCCGATCAGATAGACCTCCTTTCCCTGATATTTTTCATGGTATTTTTTTTCTTTCAGCTGAGCAAGGGCCTGACCTGAACCGGTCAGTTCATTAACCTTGAACTCCAGGAGATAAACACGGCCGGCAAAACGAATGCTCAGATCGATTCGACCATGGTTGGTGGTATCCTCCGGAGTAACATCCAGTCCAAGAGCGGCAAAATAACAATAAACAATAGATGCATAATAGCCTTCATAATCCGAGAGAGCGTTTTTACGATACCAGTCGTGGGGGATTGAAGCGAAAAATGCGTGAAAAATATCACCAAGGCTGTCCAGGTTGTTTTGCTCCAGGGCGATATAAAGGCTGCTTTGCAGGCGCTCTTTTTTTTGCAAATTAAGAGTATAAGCGTTGAGCACAGCTCCGGTTAAGCTCATCTTGACTTCCAGGTTGGGATAGCTGAGGTAGTATTTGTATCTCATTCCCTGACGTATGCGTTTTTGGATAGTGACATAGCCGGTCTGAAAAAGAAGAGTCTCCGGCTGGATACAGTCTATATCAAAACTGCCAAGCAGTTCTTCGCCGGCTTCAAGCTGTTCCATGTCTGGAATCAGAAAATGACGTTTACGGAGTAAATCAATCAAAAAACCCGGCGTACCGCTTTCAAACCAGTAATTGCTGAATTCTCGGTTACCGATTTAAGGCGGGACATTCTACTTTGGATATCGCGCCGGTTAGAAGGTGAGCAATCTGAAAAACGATTATTTGTCACCATCTTTTTTAAACTGTTTTTGAATTACAAGGCAGCCTTGATGTTCCGGTATCGTTTTGAGGACCTCTTGACAGTATTGTATTGCCTGTTCAGGCTTGTTTTCCTGAAGGGCAATATCTACCTGTTTGTTATATCTCTTCGGCCGGCATTATGGAAATATTTTTTGCAAATCATTACTTGTAGAAATTTGTGTGATTTTATAGGTTTTACAGTCAGTTATGATATCTTGATAAAAAAAATTGCAAAATATCTTGCGGTCATAGGCGACTGGCGGTAATATTCGCAGATCTATAAAATTGTCACAAAAGAACTCTTGCTTATCATCTCGTATATTGCCCGGGCAGTATTGCCCGGGCAGGGAAAATTCATGCAGGACAATCAGACAGGAAATTTTCCGTTTGAAAAAACTCCCAGGCAGCAGCTTCTGGAAGCCCCTCTGGAGTTTCTTCCCATCTCAGCTGCCGGCAGAAAAAAGCTTGCAAACATGGGCTTCGTATCTGTGGGAGAGTCTTTCCGTGCTGCTCTTATAGGCAGGCTGTCCGCCCGAAAAAACGGGACAGTTGCGTTTGAGAATTCAGTATTAAAGGCAGGATGCAAACTGCTTGGACATCCTGAAATAAACAGGTCCGATCTGAAAAACTGCAGACCCAGGTATGCCGGTGAAACAGTAAGGGATGCCCTTAACCGATTAAACGGACAGTCTTTTAAACTGACTGACTCCGCGTTAAGTAAATCAATTCGCGATATACTGTTTCCAACAGCAAGGTACGAGGCCCTCAACGAGTTAGGGATTGAGACTGTCGGCCAACTACTTGATTCGAGCATTAAGGATTTCTTGGAGATAAGCGGTGTCGGTCCCAAGAATCTGGGTAATTTTTTAGCGCACACATTTGATTACATCTTCATTATAAACGAACCTGAATTCGGCCTGCCCTCGGTAGTACAGGATATACCGGCTCCTTCAGCCGAATCCGCACTTGATATTCACACAAAACTCCTCTTATCCCCATGGTTTTCAGACAAGACGTTAAAGGCGGGATTCAAGTTGCTTCAGGGCGATCTGTTGAGGAATGTTCTTTTTTACAGGAATTGTGCCGGAGGACAATTTTATTTAAAAAAGTTTTATTATTCAGTCCTGACATTTGATGACGCCCCTCAAAGATCCCAGAGATTCAAAATAAGCCATGCTGAATGTGAGCTTTGTGACCGTAATCAACGGAACCATGAATACTGCCGGCATTCAGCAGCCGTGGCAATACGTTTTCTTGATCATCTTGTACGCGAAGAGTGGAAGAAGATGCCTCTGCCTATGCTGTATCCTGATACTATATGGTATCTGATCGGGCGTTTCCTGTTTGATCTGTATGGACACGGCCGGCCGGGCGGGATTAACGTAAGGCGTCACAAAGGAATGTGGCATCTGACCGTGGAGGACGAAAACAAAAAACCGTGGTTTTCCTGGATTTTCACTCCCTGGCTGATGAGGCAGGCAGTGGCGCTTTTCGGGAATAAATTTGAATATCATGAGGGGCTGGAGGTCGATGATGCCGAGCGGGACCATTTAGGGGATTTTTTTGTTCGAATTACGTCCCTGGCAAGGACATCCACGGAAGTGGAACTGAACGAACTGTGCGAACGTAGTATTGCCCAGGAGAGGGACGAATCGATCTGGTCATGGCTTGCCGGGAAATTCTGCATGACAATCCCTGCCGAGAATCTCCATATAGAGAGATCCGGGGAAGAGGGATTATTTTATATTGCTGCTACTGATTCCGTGACCGGCAGTGAAGTATTAAATCTGACCCTGCCGCGGGACAAGACACCTGATTTTCTGGCAAGTCTTGCTGTCCGGGGAATCGGGGAAAAACCGCTTCCTCCGGCAAAGGCCTTCTGCAAGATATATTTTGACGAGGATGAGTCATCTCTTGTTGTGTCACCGCGTCTTCGTCTCAACGACGGCACGGTTCTCATCAGGGAGGAAATGGAAGCCGAGAGGTATAACAGGTCTTACTATCTGGAAGGGGAGGGCTTTTTGCCGGTTGAGGAACAGAAACGGGATGTAGTGTTTTTTGATAATCCTTGTTCCACGACAAGAGTGGAGTCAAATGATGTGCCCGTTTTTCTGGAACAGCACCGCCTGGCTTTACATGCCAAAGGGAATGATATTGACCCGGCGCTTTTTAAGTTTGCCATACAGGATGTTCCCGACCGTATTGAGCTTAATTCATTCCAGGCGGATGAGAACTGGTGTTATTTGTCCGGCAGATATGGATTGGGTAAGATGACAATTTCTCTTGAACAGCTCATGGCGGCAAGGAATAATGGACTGGAATACCTGCCGGGAAAAAAGAAGTGGCTGAAACTTACTGATTCTCAGCTTGAATGGTTCCACAATTTAGGGGCGGAACGTATATGCTACGATTCAGACGGTCGCAGTAGCGGGATTCGTCTTTCCCGACGGGAGTTGTTATCTCTGTCCGCCCTGATCCCGGACCTGCATGTTAAGACTCGATTAAAGAGCGAAAAAACCGCTCTCCGGAAATTGCTGGAAGTGGAAGAGTGGCAGGATTACAATGATCTTCCGTCTGTTCCCGATCATCTGCGCGAGTATCAGCGTAATGGCCTGGCATGGCTTTTTAACCTGTACCGGAATCAACTGGGAGGCATACTTGCCGACGACATGGGCCTTGGGAAAACGCACCAGGCCCTTGGTCTTCTTCAGTCTGTTCTGGACAATGACAAAGGGAATAATCCCTTTCTGATCGTGTGCCCGGCAACCGTTGTTTCCCACTGGGTAGAGAAAATCAATCAATTTTATCCTGTTTTCGACTATTACGTCTATCACGGCAGTAAACGTGAAATCGGGATAACAAAGGGCAGCCGTATGCTCTTTATTACTACCTATGGAATCGTCCGGCGTGATGTGGAAGCGCTTTCCGCGATCAAGTTCGATGTCATAATTCTTGATGAAGTGCAACACGTTAAAAACAAAAAAACCGGAGTGCATGATGCAGCCGCCCGTCTGAACGGTCGGATTGTGTTAGGTCTGACCGGCACCCCGCTTGAAAACTCAGTCTATGATTTGAAAGCAATATTTGACGTGTGTCTGCCCGGTTTTCTGGGAAAGGACGCCTCTTTTAGAAAATATTATGCCATTCCCATCGAAGAGCATGAGGATAACCTGAAGAGGGACACTCTTGCCAGGCTGATCAGACCTTTTCTCCTTCGTCGGACCCGGATTCAGGTACTGACCGAACTTCCCGATGTAATCGAAGATGTGCGCACCTGTGAATTAAGCGATGATCAGGTTCGTCTATACCGCCAGATGATAGCCAACAAGGGGCATTCCATTGTTGAACGGCTTGGCGATGAAGAGGGACGGCAAAAATTTCCGTATATGGAAATTCTTGCTATTATTAATTACTTGAAGCAGATCTGTGACCATCCGGCTCTTCTGGATAATTCCTACTATAAGAAATATTCGAGTGGGAAATGGGATCTTTTTGTTGATTTATTGGATGAGTGCCTTGCCAGTTCCATAAAAGTAGTGGTCTTCAGCCACTATACGCGGATGCTGGATATCATTGAAAAGTACTTAGGCGAAGCAGGCATACCATTCTGTGGTCTGCGGGGCAACATGACTTTAAAGCAGCGAGAAAAAATGATCAGACGGTTCAATACGGATGATTCGTATAAGGTGTTCAGTGCAAGCCTTCTGGCAGGCGGCATAGGCGTTGATCTTACGGCCGCCCAGGCAGTGATTCATTACGACAGGTGGTGGAATGCGGCCAGGGAAGATCAGGCTACTGCCAGGGTGCACAGGATGGGCCAGAAGAATGTGGTCCAGGTTTTTAAATTAGTGACTGTAGGCACTTTGGAGGAAAAGATTCATCGTATTATAGAGAAGAAGCGGAATTTGGCCGAACATTTGGTGCGCGCGGATGATGCCTCAATAACCAAGCGCCTCAGCAGGAAGGAACTCATGGAACTGCTTTACTGGGAAAATATGGAATAATCGCAACCTAGATCCGTTTCAGCTCTCCGTCTTCAAGATTTTCCGCATCATCGGGCAGTGTGTATTTTATTTTAAAGGTTCCGTCCCGCATCTCATCTTTTGTGATTCGTTTTTCAACCTTTGCGCATTTGACATATATTTCGGAATTTGCACCCGGCATTCCGGCGTTGATCAGTTCTAAGTAGAGATCGTTACGGATACCGTTTTCCACCTCTTCGAGCTTTTCCCTTTTATGCTTGGATATCTTTCCGATACCGACAATCTCATGCTGAATCTTGTTATATTTTTTAATTTTTGCAATCATCAGATCCACTTTTTTCAGCACGCCCTCGCTGAATTTTTGGGCGCCGAACAGTGATTGTAGGCTGTAGCTGAGTGGTATGGCATCCCGGCCGATAACAGAGCCGAATTTCTGGAAGGCGGTGATGAGGATGCCTTTAAGTCCCGTCAATACCTTCTTGAACTGCGGAGTCGCCTTTGTGGGATTTTTTTTGCAGATATCATCAAACTGTGCCAGGTGAGTGAGTATGGAGGTCGCAGTCTCTTTCAGTGCCGGGATTGCTGATTTAATTTTGATTTTAAGTTCATCGATGGCCTGTTTCAGATCCGCAGCCTCTTTGAATAATTCCTCGCCAAGAACAAATTTGTTGACCCCGGATAATGTAGTTTGATGCAGTTCCGCTTTTTTTGTCTTGATATCCAGTCCGAGGCACGTTGAGTTACGGCCGAATTTGATCAGGTCGTGAGCAATAAATTTTGATCCATTGGAATTTTTTTTCACATGGATATAGGCGGCTTCCGCCTCTGCGTTTACAACGCTTGAGGCAATGATTTCCTGTTTCGCCTTTACAAAGCAGCCGCCGGTGATCAGATCCGTCTTCACCTCGTCGGCCACAACCGACTGCCCTTCTATTGATCCGCTTACGTGGATAAAGCCGTTTGACTGAAGCGTAAAGACTCCCTTGACATTCCCCTGGATAACGATATTGGACACGCATTCCGCTTCTGAATCGTTCAGATCTCCCAGGTCCCCGACTCCGTAATTTACGTCGCCTTTTATAGTGACCGTGTCGGAGATGGCCAGTTCCTTCAGTGTCCCTGGATTTTCTCTACGCTCAAGCCGGAATTCAATAATGCCCGAGGTTGTTGCGTACAACATGTATTTGGAGTTGTCGCCCGGGATATCTACTTTGGTCACATTATTTTTATTCCACTTGGGGTTAAGGTTACGTCCGAGTTTTTGTTTGATTCTGCGTCCTATACAGTCAACACCGGGGGCGCCTTCTGTTTTTAAATGAATTGTTGCGAGAAGGGCCTTTTTTTGGGCGCTTGGATACAGGTTGATTTTTTTCAGATCAATTTTTCCGTCCTCAGCTATCTTTCCTGATTGTCTTTTCCATTCAAAGGCGAGTTCAGAGTATTCATCCGTTCCGTCAACATGGGGCGCCCCCGAGATTTTTAATATTCTCTGGTCCGGGTCCAGTATAATAGCCACGGTTCTGAAACGCGGTTCACCATCCTGAGCCGTGCCCGCCGTAAAGCGCACCGAAGTTCCCGCATTTATCTCCGTTATATTCGCGTTAGGGATATTTATTGAGAAGTTGGAGGAAAGTACCTTGTCGAGCGCGTAGGCGAGAATTTCATTGTCTATCCTGCTCAAAGCAGGGAAATCCATGGTAGCGGTTATTTTGTCATCGCTGTATGTTACCGAAGAGTATATAAGTTTAGCATGGGCAAGCACTTCTTGCCTGGTTGTCTTGTCAAGATTGCTGAGCGGGTCACCCAGGTTACCCACTTCCGGGACTTCAAATCCATTTCTTGCCAGGATATTGGTTGTCAGGTCAGTCATATTGTTGATTTTTCCGAAAAATCTATTGATAGTCTCGTACAAACCACCTGATATCAGGATAGAGGTTTTTAGAACAAAAATAAAGATTATTTAGTCCCGGATGCGGCCAAACCCCCAGCTGAACGACCTGTTCAGCGCCTCATGACCACCGGCCTGAACCCCTGCAAACATTATCTTAGCCATCCTGGGCGCTCCGGCCCGGGCAACATCGATCATCAGTTCCGCGTCAGCTATCAGACGTTCCGCCTCTTCGTCGGGGCGTCCACACCAATACTTGAGATCGTGCTTAAAACAGGCCTCATACAGATCAATTTCACCAAACTTGTCGAACCAGATGGAGCATCCGTCGCTTTTAAACGGTTTGATCGGGTAATCATTATCGATTTTTTCCCACAAGTCAGTAAGCCCATAGTATTTGCAGATTTCCTCAATTTTTTCACATGGAACTTCTTCCCCTTTTTTCGGTAGAATCATTTTTTTGCCCTCAAAATTTTTACCTGACAAGTTTTTTCTCCAGTTCCTTTATCTGCTGTGCCAGAGAAGCAAGATCCTCTTTGGTGGCTATATCCATTTTCAGAACAGTGTCTTTGACCATCTTCTCTACCTTTTCATTCAGGTCATTTTTTGCAGTCTCAGCCCTTTTTAATAAATCATCAACCAGCTTTTTTCCTTCTTTTTCCGAGATGTTTCCCTTCTCAGCCAGCATCTTGGCAAGTGTTTCGATTTTGTCCTTGCTTACCGCTGCAAGCCCTGCGCCTATCAGCAGCGTTTTTTTAATCAGATCCAGATCCAGCATTATTGTACCTCCATACATTTTTTGTTTTGGGGGAAGTTATTTCGGCCCCATACCCAATTATGTAACAGAATAATACGGTTTCAGAGTTTGGAAGATTTAGGTTTTTTCTCAAGTAAAAATGTGCAAAACTGCCGACATGTTTTAACGTAACATGCCGAAATCACAGCAATAATTTAAAACAAACCCCCCATAAAAAATGCACAGTTTTACTTGATAAATAAATTTATTGTAATTTCAATTGGTTACGATATTATTTCCCGATTTCTTCCGAGCTCTGGGTTTACAGGCAAAGCAATATAAAAAATCGAACCTGGAAGATGTGACAAAAGTAACGGGTGGGATGAATATCGAATGTTGAACAAGGAATATCAAATAATGAAGTAACGCACTTTGAAATTTTGTAGTTTCTGCAACGTAAATTTCGTGCAATTGCCCTGATCACATAAGGATGTTGAGGTTTCACAGGATTTCCGCTTTCTTGAATTACCCTCACCACAACAACCCCCACCGTCGGAATACCTTAATAACTTCGCACGTCAACCAGTATCCGAATAGGACTATTTTAGCGCACTAAGGGTCTGGAAAGAAATAACTTGGGTAATTCCGATCCGAAATGTGTTGCAGATTTAGTCGGTTTGATATTCACGAAACCGCAAGCGTAGCAGGGCTACGGTGAGGATTTCGGG
>JAYEGR010000133.1:0-8286 GCA_034659175.1 Thermodesulfobacteriota bacterium
GGGTATAAAAACAAGAAAATTACCACTAAGGAACAGGAATTTAATAAATGTGACATAATTACGCTCAGATTTAGTTCAGATTTGGTCGATTTGAAAATCAAAAAACCGCAGGCATAGCAGGGCTACGTTGAGGATTTTTTGATTGAAAATCGGCCAAAGGTGGACTGAAGATGAGATGGAATTATGTTGTATTTATTAAATCTCCGTTCCTAAAGGTACTAAATTTTTCAGCCAGAACAAGAGGAGACCAGCAATGCCTAAAAGAGAGGACATAAAAAAAGTACTGATTATCGGCTCCGGCCCGATCATTATAGGTCAAGCATGTGAGTTTGACTATTCAGGTACACAGGCCTGTAAGGCGCTTCGTAAGCTGGGCTATCAGATCGTCTTGGTAAACTCAAATCCGGCTACCATAATGACTGATCCGGACACGGCGGATGCCACATACATTGAGCCTCTCACTGTTGAATCGGTAACGGATATCATCAAAAAGGAACGGCCCGATGCCCTGCTTCCTAATCTTGGAGGCCAGTCCGCTTTGAATCTTTCATCAGAACTTGCCCGTGCAGGCGTACTTGAAGAATTCAATGTCAAGGTAATCGGTGTGCAGATGGATGCCATCAAGCGCGGGGAAGACAGGTTGGCTTTCAAGGAAACAATGTTGAAATTGGGAATCGAAATGCCGCAAAGCGAAATTGCGCATAGTGTTGAAGAGGCCGAGGCGATTGCGAACAGGCTTGGTCGGCCGGTTGTTATACGCCCGGCCTATACTATGGGAGGAACCGGAGGCGGCGTAGCCTATAATATTGCCGAGGTACGCACTATCACCAGTCGGGGTCTTTCCGCGAGCCTTGTAGGACAGGTATTGATAGAAGAATCGGTTATCGGCTGGGAAGAGCTTGAACTTGAGGTTGTGCGTGATTCAAAAAATCAGATGATAACCGTCTGCTTTATTGAAAATGTCGATCCCATGGGCGTGCATACGGGTGATTCCTTCTGCACGGCTCCAATGCTGACGATCTCTCGGGAACTCCAGAAGAGACTTCAAGAATATTCATATGCTATTGTCGAGGCAATCGAGGTGATCGGGGGAACCAATATCCAGTTTGCTCATAATCCCGAAACAGGGAAGGTTGTGGTCATTGAGATCAATCCCAGGACATCCCGGTCCTCGGCCCTGGCTTCCAAGGCAACCGGTTTCCCGATAGCCCTGATTTCTTCAATGCTCGCTTCAGGCCTGACCTTGGACGAAATCCACTACTGGCGTGACGGCACCTTGGATAAGTATACGCCGTCCGGCGATTATGTAGTGGTCAAATTTGCACGTTGGGCCTTTGAGAAATTCGAAGGGGTTAAAGACAGGCTCGGCACCCAGATGTGTGCAGTGGGCGAAGCAATGAGCATCGGCAAAAACTACAAAGAGGCATTCCAGAAGGCCATCCGTTCTCTGGAAACCGGTCGTTACGGGTTGGGGTTTGCCAGTGACTTTCACCAAAAGTCACTGGAAGAACTCATGGAACTGTTAAAGGAGCCGTCGAGCGAACGGCAGTTTATAATGTATGAGGCCCTGCGCAAGGGCGCCGGTATTGAATCAATTTATAATAAAACCAAAATCAAGGCCTGGTTTATTGAACAGATGAAAGAATTGGTGGAGTTTGAGGAAGATTTACTGCGATTCAAGTGCAAATCCCTGCCCGATGACATGCTAAGGCGCGCCAAGCAGGACGGCTTTTCAGATCGGTACTTGGCACAACTTCTTGATATTCCGGAAAAAGATATCCGTAAGAAACGTTCCGGTCTCGGCATTGTGGAAGCCTGGGAACCGGTTCCAGTCAGCGGCGTTGAGAATGCAGCCTATTACTATTCAACCTACAATGCTCCAAACAGTGTCAAGTCCAGCGCCAATCGCAAGGTAATGGTGTTGGGCGGCGGCCCCAACAGGATAGGACAGGGCATCGAATTCGACTATTGCTGCGTACATGCCGCCTTTTCTCTCCACGATGAGGGTTTTGAAACAATAATGGTTAACTGCAATCCCGAAACCGTCTCCACGGATTACGACACATCGGACAAGCTCTATTTTGAACCACTGACCGTGGAAGATGTTTTGAGCATTTATGAAAAAGAAAGCCCTGAAGGCGTTATTGCCCAGTTCGGCGGACAAACACCGCTGAATATCGCAAAAGAACTGGAAGAGGCCGGCGTTACTATTCTTGGGACCAGTCCCGCGACTATAGATATGGCGGAAGACCGGGATCAGTTTCGCAAGATCATGCAAAAGCTCCGCATTCCTCAACCGGAATCGGGTATGGCAAACAACCTTGAAAAGGCTCTTACAATCGCGGAAAGGATAGGCTATCCCTTAATGGTTCGTCCATCATATGTTTTGGGAGGCCGGGGCATGGAAATCGTATATGACGATACCATGCTGAAACATTATGTGTCGGCAGCGGTTGAGGTGTCTCCCGATCGCCCCATACTCATTGATAAATTTCTGGAAAATGCGATTGAGGCCGAGGCGGATGCCATCTCCGACGGCACGGACGCTTTTGTGCCCTCGGTTATGGAACATATCGAATTGGCAGGAGTTCATTCAGGAGACTCTGCGTGTGTTATTCCACCGATCAGCATCCCTGCCAAGCATTTTGAGACAATCTGTGAATATACCAAAAAAATTGCAATCGAATTAAAGGTCGTAGGCCTGATGAATATTCAATATGCCATTGCAAACGACACGGTATATGTTCTGGAGGCAAATCCGCGGGCTTCCAGAACGGTCCCGTTGGTCTCAAAGGTCTGTAATATAAATATGGCGGGAATCGCAACAAAGGTTGTTCTGGGCAAGAAGATTAAAGAACTCAATCTCAAGTCACATCCGGTCAAACATTTTGGTGTAAAGGAGGCTGTATTCCCATTTAATATGTTTCCGGAAGCAGATCCTCTCCTTGGCCCGGAAATGCGGTCAACAGGTGAAGTATTAGGGATTGCCGATTCCTTTGGTCTTGCCTACTACAAAGCCCAGGATGCCGCCCACCAGCGATTGCCCACCGAGGGAACCGTACTCATCACGGTTGCAAAGCATGACAGACCTGAAGTGCTTAATACAGCCAGACATTTTTTTGATCTCGGTTTTGAAATCAAGGCCACAAACGGCACTCATTCTTTTCTTCAAGAACAGGGAATTAAAGCAGAATTAATCAAAAAGCTGCACCAAGGTCGGCCTAACATTGTCGACGCTATAATCAGCGGCGAGATCCAACTCATCATTAATACACCAAGCGGCAGAATAAGCCAATATGATGATTCGTATATCCGCAAAGAGGCCATCAACAACAAAATACCATATATCACGACTCTTGCCGCGGCTTTGGCCTCGGCAAAGGGTATTATGGCGTACAGGCAGGGTCATGGGGAGGTCTGTTCTCTGCAGCATTACCATGCAGACATTAACTATCGATAGAATCGATAGTTATAGGAAAGGGGGGGGGAATAAAACCGGCTTATCGCGGATTCACCGCCATAGACAAGCTGTGTTGTTGCTACAAGCCGTTAGGGTTCGCCCAAAAAAATAATTTCACATTTTCTATGCGTCGATCCATCCCGCATGGCTGCGTTGCCGTCGGTTAAATAGCCCTGCTATTCGCCCTTCTTGCGCCTCAACATCTGAAAATGTAAATTTATTTTTGGGCGAACCTTAATATTAAAAACATACCTTACAATATTTGAACGTTTTCAGCAGCAGGGCCCTTCTTGCCATCGACAATCTCGAAACTGACCCGTTGCCCTTCTTCAAGTGTTTTATAACCTTCCAGTTGGATAGCGGTGTGGTGGACAAACACGTCTTTGCCATTATCTTGTTCGATAAAACCAAATCCCTTTGATGCATTGAACCATTTTACTGTTCCTTCTGACATTTCGAATACTCCTTTGTTGAGTGGGTCAAATGAATAACCATTTGGTATGAATATTTCAGATTACCAGTGAAGAATCTGACGTTTGCTTTATGCTCGCGCATACCTGTACATTTTTTGCAGCCGCAGCCGCATTTTGGCCTGACTCGTTGAAACTGGGTCGCGGATTGTAATATCTACTACAGTACCGGTGATAAAAATAAAGTCAAAGCATTTTTTGATTGCAGTGGAAATCGGGTGACTATATCATTGGCTTGATGTTTTTTCACACTTTTTTTTTCTTCTTTGTTTTTAAGCCGCCTCCCGGTACCAGTGGGCCGGGACTCTTCAGTTGGCAGATAAAGATCTTGGGCCCCTCGTTGAAGGTCAATTCAATTTTGTTCGGTGGAATTGTCGCGGTCACAAGACCTAATCCAAAGGTGGGATGGTTAACCAAATCATCCATGCTGAATATAGACGTCATGGCATACGGCATCGCTTCATCTGAATTCCGACCGCTCAGCATTTTCGTAAAATTATCAGCAGCCTTTTTTACTGCCAGGCTCGTTTTGGTCTTGGTTGCTGTCTTTTTGGCCGAATCTGATTTCTTCTTGGTTTTGACCGGCTTAACAGGACGGTAATTATGTCTGCCTCCGCAAACATTGCACTGCACTTTGGCAATTTTTTCTTCTACCATAGCGATGATAGTATGATTGGTGACAGCTTTGCACTTAAGACACCCTGAGTCAATTTCTTCTCCGGGAGTCAATATAGTATTAGTTGCCATTTTGTTGCTCTCCTTTTGTATGAAGAATCGTTATTGTTCCAATAAATTTTCTCGTTTTTGCTCGTAAAAACAGGCAACTGCACATCCTTAACGTTTGGCGGAAATGGGTGTGAAGCCGAAGGTAGGGGCGCGGCGAGACCGTTTAGGCTGCCGGTGCGGCCAATACGGTGGGTATATATGCATCAAGAGTTTCCGGCATGTCATAGTTGATTGCATGCGAGATTCCAGTGACATCAATCCCGCGTGCGGCACTGCGGTAGTAAATATTCGGCTTGATGCCGGAAAATAGCTGGAACCACCAAATTGTAAATGTTTGGCAGCGTACCCCAAGGGCACTTCCTGTGAAGTGCTGCCGAATATTTACCCGCGGCAAACAAAAAACCCGCAGAAAGCGGGGTTTTTTGTCATGGTCGAAATTTTTATTTTACAACTGGACAACCTGTGAGGCTGCCGGACCTTTAGGGCCGTCAACAACCTCGAATGTTACCCGGGCGCCCTCCTGGAGGGATTTAAAGCCTTCTGCCTGGATTGCGGAGTGGTGAACGAAAACATCTGATCCACCATCTTGCTCGATAAAACCAAAACCCTTTGAGTCATTAAACCATTTTACTGTACCTTCAGCCATCTTGAACTACTCCTTACTGTTCGCGGTTCACCTCTGGAACCGCTTAAATGATAAAATGCCGGTTTGTATGAAAATTTAAACCGACAGGCAGCCATTGTGTTCAAACAAAAAAACCGCACTCCCTCTTCCTAGAGGATTGTGCGGCTAGCTTTTCTGTAATTCATGAACTACAAATAGTGACTACACAACGATAAAACATATAGTAGAGTATAATAGCCTAAAATTTCAGAAAAACAACAACTTTTTGCAAAAAGACAGAACATGATGAAATCAGTGGGAGCGCCCTAACCCGGATAAACCGGAATTTTTTAAAGTTCCTGGACTATTTTCAGTACCCCCTCTGAAGGGTATAAGTGCCTTAGAACATGTAGCACCGCAGGCGCACATATAACTTCGGAGTTTTTCTACCACAAAAAATAAAAAAATTATCACTAAGGCACTAAAAAATTTTGATTTCTGAAGTCAGTTAGAGCTAAGGGTCTGGAAAAAAATAACTTGGCTTTTCCGTTTCCGAACTGTATCACACCTTTAGTCGGTTTGACATCCCCGAAATCCTCACCGTAGCCCTGCTACGCTTGCGGTTTCGTGAATATCAAACCGACTAAATCTGCAACACATTTCGGATCGGAATTACCCAAGTTATTTCTTTCCAGACCCTAAGGGCTGGGAAAGTTATTTTCTCCCCAGCCCTTACTTTGCTCCATTGTTTCAGTTTGCAATCTCCCCATGATGCCTATATAATCCCCATAGTGAAGGCAGCTTGATCCTCTCCACATCCCTAACAACCAGTCTGACCATGAAATATATAATTTCTCAGCTTACCTGTTTACTTCGCGACAAGACGACGGAAAGAAATATTTTTCTCCTGCTCAGGTTTTTTTTGATCCTGGCTTTAATTGTCACCGCATACAGTATTCTTTTTCATGCCCTGATGCTTCTCGAGGGCAAAGAATTCAGTTGGATTACAGGTTTCTACTGGACCCTTACCGTCATGTCCACTCTCGGTTTTGGAGACATCACCTTTACTTCCGATATCGGCCTGATATTTTCAACAATTGTGCTTTTGACCGGTATTGTTTACCTGCTCGTTATGCTTCCGTTTACATTTATCCAATTTTTTTACGCCCCCTGGCTGGAGGCACAGTCAAAAGCAAAAACTCCGAAAGAATTACCAAAAGACACAAAAAATCATATTATTTTAACAAACCTGGACCCCATCACCATAAGTCTTATAAAAAAACTTGTTTTATATAATTATAATTATGTCATTCTGGTGGATGAATTACAAAAGGCTCTGGAACTGCATGACTTAGGATATAAAGCTGTATTTGGCGACTACGGCGATCCGGAGACCTACAACCGTCTTCGTGTACAAAATGCGGCCATGGTAGTTGCCACCAATGACGACATGATCAATACCAGCATAACCTTTACCATCAGGGATGTTTGTAAAAAGGTGCCCATTGTCACAAATGCCAATGAGAACCATTCCCTTGATATTCTAGACATTGCCGGCAGCACTCATATTTTTCAATTTACCAAGATGCTTGGAAAATCCCTGGGGAGAAGAACGCTCGGTGGCAGCATGGGCGCCAATATTTTATGGCGGCACGACCATCTTCGCATTGCCGAGGCACCGGCAATGCGAACGGCTTTAGAGGGAAAAACTCTTGCCGATACACGGCTGCGTGAAAAAACAGGAGTAACGGTTGTCGGGGTTTGGGAAAGGGGCAATTTTGAAAGCACACACCCGGATACAATGATTACTTCCTCTACAGTACTCGTGCTGGCCGGCTCTGCTGAACAGCTTGAAAAATTCGATACGCATTTTTCTATTCAATGCGAAAATTTTTCCAGCGATTCACTAGCCCTGATTCTCGGTGGAGGAAGGGTAGGAAATGCGGCGGCAGAGGCACTTGAGGAGCAGAAAATTTATTATAAAATTGTGGAAAAAAGTCGTACGTTGACAAAAAACAAAGAGAATTATATTTATGGAAACGCTGCCGACATCGACATATTACACAAAGCCGGCATTATGAATGCAAGGTCTGTTATAATCACTACACACAACGACGATATGAATATTTATCTCACCATTTATTGTCGTCAATTACGTCCTGGTATCCAGATAATCAGCAGGGCCAATACTGAAAGAACGGTATCCAAACTGCACAGGGCGGGCGCTGATCTGGTTATGTCATACGCCTCCATGGCCTCAAACAGTATAATCAATCTTCTCGACCAAGAGCAGGCGCCCATGATAGTGGAAGGTCTCAGTATTTTTCGCGCTTCAGCGCCACACTCTCTTGCCGGCAAATCACTTTCTGAAAACCGGATCAGGGAGAAGACCGGATGCAGTGTGGTAGCGATCACCAGAAAGGGAAACCTGATTCTCAGCCCGGACCCGTTCAGCCCCCTTGAAGAGAATGACGAGTTACTCCTGATTGGTACGGTTGAAGCGGAAAAACACTTTATGGAAAAATATTTAAGTTAGAATACCCCGGCTTGCTGAAAATTATGTTAGATTTGTAAATATTCGGCTTGATGCCCGAAAATAGCTAGAACCACCAAATTGTAAATATTTGTCAGCGTTTCACAGGGAGGTAAGGAACGAGGACGAAATAACTTCCCCAATATGCATCTCAGCTTCAGGCCGCCTTTGTCTGATCTCAAATCCCAAAAATATCAAAATAGCTCGCTATTCCAACAACTTTTGTGGTCTGAGATCGAACAGGTAAGCGCAAACTCCGAATTCGACCCAAATTTATGCGCCTGCTTGGAAAAGTTGTTTCGTCCTCATGCCTTAGCTTTTTTTGAGTTTCGACTTATGGGTAAAGGGCAGTGCTAGTGGGTCAGCGGGCACTGGTTCAGTTTAATTGGGAAGCTTTACACTGTGAAATCAACATGTTATCATGTATGGTAGTAGGCGTTTATTCCAAGTAGTTTTTCAGCGCTATGCAACCCATCACAGAAAAAAGGGTGCA
>JAYEGR010000134.1:0-26147 GCA_034659175.1 Thermodesulfobacteriota bacterium
GGTTTGACATCCCCGAAATCCTCACCGTAGCCCTGCTACGCTTGCGGTTTCGTGAATATCAAACCGACTAAATCTGCAACACATTTCGGATCGGAATTACCCAAGTTATTTCTTTCCAGACCCTAATACCTGAGGATTCAATTCTTCTTTTCGTAAACTTTTACCGAAATTTCTTGATGTAGACACAAGCTATGAAAAATAAGACCGGGACATAACTTATTAATTTTGTATGCCAAAAATTGGTATTGTATTGAGCATTAAGGATTAGAAAATATGCAAATAAAAAAAATTGATCTCGATAATTACAATAGAAAGGAGTTATTCAATTCCTTCAAGGATCGTGATATACCATATTTCAGTACTACATGTAACATAGGAGTCCAAAATTTAAAGAAATTTGTAAAGTTAAGGAATATTAGCTTTTTTGTCTCACTTAGTTATATCATTTCAGTATCTGTTAATCGAATTCCTCAACTGCGGCATCGCATAATAGATGGTGAACTTTATGAGTTTAAAATTGTGGATCCCGGATATACAGTGTTGTTAGATGATGAAACATTTTCGTTCTGTGATTCTAAATTTTTTGAAGATTTTGACACCTACTATGAATATGCCGTTGCAAAGATCGAAGAAGTAAAGAATCGCCCTGACCAGAAAAATGCTGAAAAAAATCACATGTTTTTTATCACAAATATTCCTTGGTTTAGTTTTACTTCATTTATCCATCCTTATGATAAATTGTATGGTTCAATACCAATAATTACAATTGGTAAGTATTTTGAACAAGGAGATTCGTGGTTTATTCCAATTGCAATTCAGGTACATCACGGTGTGGTAGATGGTTTTCATGTTGGAAAGTATTATGACTGTTTGCAAGAATTGTGTAAAAATCCAGAAGTTGTGCTTGGGAAAATCAAAACTAGTTGAGATTCCCACTTAACACTGTTATTTCTCAAACATTACCTTGAAGTTATCCTTCATGCTCACCTTCAGCCAACCTTTTTCATACTTTACGGTGCTGGCATATTTATACTCTCGTTTTGCATCATCATGATCCAGACTCAAGATCAAATGACTGTAATGATTGGTGCTGGCATATTCATACATCTGCTGGTCTCCGCTGGAATTGCCAAAGGCTAAAATGGGCTTCACTCCAATATGTGCCTGAATATTTTCCGGCTTGCCGTCTTTTACGTTTGCAGGCTCCAATGAATCTCCTACCCTAAGGAAAACTGCATTGCCATTCCTGACTTGAAAATCAAGCTCAATTTTAGAACCAATCAGGCGGGAATATTCAAAACCCAGCTTCTCTTTTCCCACCACTCGCACAAACCCCTGCCAGGAACCCGATACGATATAGACCTCAAATTTTTTCAACTTTAGGTATTCAAGAAGTTCCACCATAGGCTGGTAGATCAAATTTCCATAAGGCACTTCAAAGCGTGGATGTTTTTCAGTATTGATAAATTTGAGGACATCTTTCCTGTATTCACTTTGCGGATAACCCATATAGGCCGCAGTGAGAACCTGGAGAAAGTTTTTCCCAAGATAATCATCGTCATTTTTTAGCGCTGCTTTATAAGGTTGCACCTTACTTAACGTCGGGCTTTCATTTGCAATAGTTTGTAGAAAATTAACGGCGAGCGCCTCTCCAATTGAATCCGGTCTTTCACAAATTAGGGTTCCATCCATATCAAAAGTAGCAATACGATCTGATTCCGGTACAAAGTGCTTATTGTTTTTATCAGACACCTGCTCCACGAAATCAATGATTTTTTGTTTAATAGATTCAGACCCGCCAACCCAGGAAGCAAGGTCGCCACCAGACAAGCGCTCTCCGGCAAAAACAACACCCACATTACCCTGTAAAATCAACAGTGTAATAGCCATAAACAGCAGCTGTTTAATATGTTGCTTCATTACTTTTTTTCCTTTTTTAAATAATTAAGTAGTTACTCTTCTCAGGCCAGGACGCCCTGAAAGGGTACCTGGATATTTATACTCCAGCACGCAGGTTGAGGTTTGTGCCTCACCCCAACCCGCATACTTATTTTCACTAAAGGTACATCAACAGATTTATGGCGGTGCCGCTACAGTCACAGTCTGGTCTATCAACCATTCACGGTAGCCTGTTATGATTTACCCAACAATCCCGTTAACAACCCGCCTCATGGGTCGCCCCTGTTCAAACTCCCACTGTACGCCATAGGGGTCAATGAAGTAGAAAAACGTCTGAGGATCTGGCGCAAGTAAAGAAGGCGGTTCATCTGCTAAAAGCTTTACTCCTTTCTGTCGGCTCAACCAATGGTAAACCGCCACCGCATCCGTCACTTCCATAGCTACGTGCCGAATTCCGCCGGCATCGTTTGTCTTGTGGAAGTGAATCTCCTGATCGCCCTTGGGAAACTCATACAACATCAGTTCTAAATGAGTCTTGGTGTTAGGATGCACAAGGAAACGCACCATAACCCGGCAATCCTCACCAATCCCCGCATCACGAGCAAAGCGTTTGGCCGCCTCATCTGGAAGCCACAAGCTCCATGCCTGACGAAAACCAAGTACCCTGCGGTAAAACTCCGTTGCCTCATTCATCATTTTCAAATCAGTCATGATGATATTAAGGTGTGAGAAACCAAGAATGAATTCCTCAGGGTGAATATCCCGATGCTGCTGGAAGCCAACAGGCGGATATGAACAGCCAACAGGCATGTTATATTCCATAATATCCCACGCCACCTCTTCCTGCTTTTCCATGCCAAGAAATAGGCCCACTACATGGACAGCAGCAGCAAGCCCACAATGCACACCACCGGAGCAGATGACATTGGAGTCCGGGTCCTGCACAAAATTGCGCCCGTTTCGAGTATCCATCACAGTAAGTCCTAAATTCAGTTCACTGCTGATCTCTTTTAGCTCCTGAAAACGCGTATGGTGGGTAGTAGCATGAATGCCCCTAAGCAGCCCGGCTTTTGCGGCAATAATTGCACCGGAGCAAATAGTGACAACATATACTGCGGCGGCAGCTCGCTGTTGAAAATAGGTCGACAAAGCGCTGTCAGGATTCAACTCTTTAGCAAGCCCATCTATACCCTGGCCACCAACGATGACCAGCACCTCCATATTCGGCGCATCATCCAATGTATAATCAGGCTTGATCTCCATAAAACTCTGAGGCTTGCCATTGGCCGGAGGGGGCCCCGCAAAGGCATGCACAGAATCCGCTGTTTCAGCCATACTGAAAACATTAAAAGCAGGGGTGCCATCAGAATGACGAGCTGCAGCAAACACCTCAAACACACCGCAAAAGTCCTGAATTTCTACGCCTCCAAATAGAAAAATGCCCACATTCCGCGTTCCATCAGAAGGAGCCGGCGCATAAATCGGCGCATTGGCATGCTCAGCAAAGACACGCTTAAAATCACGCTCAGAAACCTGAAGCACCGTCTCTACAAGCCCCTTCTCTCTACGGTTCGCTTCTGTTCGGCCACAGGTATTGTTCTCTGCTGTTTTCTCTATAACAACATCAATCCCGAGACGCTCAGAATGACCAGGCCGCAAGTCACCGGTCATGATCATTGCTGCGAGAGGATCAAACACCGGCAGGGGAATTGACTCTTTGGCGGGTCCTTCACTCTTAGCTCTTAGAAGATCCCGAAGAAATGAAGCAACAGGATCATCTGCAACGACCATATCTATATATTCAGGGCCTAACAGAACATAATCACAAGCATCCAGAGGAACCAATGTGGTCGGTATTTCACTGTCAAACACCTTTTTTGCAGCAGGCGGATCAAGAAAAATATTCCACTCAGCATAGAAGTTGGAAGCATATTCAGATCCTTGATCCCACTCAGGTTTCGAATTGTTGAGCGCCGCAATATTTCCATCTACATAGATGGCTCCTCCCATAATACATATTCGTTCTATGTTGGAAATCTCAGGTTCCGGGTTCATCTCCATCATTCTTGAAATGTTGGTTAGGCCACCCAATGACAAAATGGAAACCTGATACTCTTCACGCTCCAATGTATCCCGCATGAACTCCCACGCCATACGCGGGTCCACTGGTTGAAGAGGGTCAGGTAGGTTTTTGCGGAGGCCGCAGGCAGAATCCATTAGCTCCCTAAAGGAACCTGGAAACTGATAGTTGTACATAGAAGGGGATGTTGCCCCCCGGCATACAGGGGCCTTAATATTGGCAAGTGCCAGAATACCTTGCGCTATTGCAACACCATCATCAAGATGTGTCTCACCACACCCTGTAACCGTAATGCCGCAAATGCGGATATTCGGATTCTTCATGAGCAGCAAGATAGCTATTACATCATCCCATCCCATATCCGTATCAATAATCAGGTTTTTTGGGTACCCAATCTTTTCCATAACAATCTCCTTGATATTAATGTTAAGTGCTATTAAGCATCTATTTTCTAAGGTACTTATCCAGGACCTTTAAAAATTTCCAGTTTATCTGGGTTAGGGGGGGTGGTTTTAGATCCGTAGTTTTGCGTTACTGCGTTTCGGCAGATTCGCCCCTTCGCTATTATTTAAAATTTATTTTAGCATGAAATATTTATCGATTGTCAATGATTATTTATGGTTTTTTTTCGTAAAAAGTCCGATCTACTACGGCTTGCCAAGAGCAACTAAAAGTCAACATATCTATGTCATAGATTCACCATGGTGTTTTGATTCAATAATATGGACAAGGTTGTTCTTTCGCCAAAATCAGTATATCAAACAGTATTTAAAGACTTCTGGAAGGTGTACAGTGTTGCTGAGTGTGAGCAGGACAAGATTATGCTTTATCTTATCTGCATCTGGGAGCTAGGAAATCAGAGCTGTTCGGGTTACGTTGGGAAGATGTTGATTTATCTGAATCAAAAACAAGGCTTTACACTCGTAAAACAAAAAAAGGGGAACCAACTGCAATTAGTTGATTCCCTTTAAATAATCATGGTGACCCCAAGGGGACTCGAACCCCTGTTGCCGGCGTGAGAGGCCGGAGTCCTAGACCACTAGACGATGGGGCCATGAAATATGGATACGTTTCTAAATGATACTCCCTGGTTTGTCAAGCCTTTGTTGAAAAAGAAGTGTGAATGGCTACAAAGAAGGTAGGCGGCCGTAAAAGCCGGTTTCATTTTTAAGCTGTGCGCAAATCTCTTCTGAAAAAAATCCGGCCGCGCATCTCCAGACCCAATTCCCTTTGGTTGTACTCGGCCGGTTCATCCTGCAATCACCGCCGAATCCTAGAATATCCTGCATAGGGATTATTGCGATCTTTGCCACGGAAGAAAAAGCCATCCTGATGAAATTCCAGTGGATATTGTCCCCGTTCGGGCTATTCGCATAGCGCATGGCCCTCTCCTTGCTGGTTGATGACACCCCAGGGTCGTACAACCAGCCAACGGTGGTGTCATTATCATGAGTTCCGGTGTATACGATGCAGTTCGTTGTCTTATAATTGTGCGGCAGGTACAAGTTTTTGTCGTCAGAGTCAAAGGCAAAATGGAGTATCTTCATTCCGGGGAATCCCAGGTCATCCCGCATTTTTTTTACTTCCGGCGTAATCACACCCAGATCCTCTGCAATTATGGGAAGATTTTTGAAATCGGCAGACATTTTCTTAAAAAAGTCTATTCCAGGTCCCTTGATCCAGCGTCCCTTTATTGCGGTCTTTTCCTTGGCCGGAATCTCCCAATAGGCCTCAAACCCCCTGAAGTGGTCAATCCGCACAATGTCCACAATTTTAAACGTGATATTAAACCGCTCTTTCCACCACGAATAAAGGGGAGTATTAATGCGCCCGTTCCCGGTCTCCCACTTGTAAAGGGGATTTCCCCATCGCTGCCCGGTATCGCTGAAATAGTCAGGCGGGACCCCTGCCACATGTGTCGGTTGAAGTTTTTTCCCGTCAAGCCTGAAACACTCCTGGTTCGCCCATACATCCGCGCTGTCCCACCCAACGTAAATAGGAATGTCACCGATCAGGACAATCCCTTTCCGAGCTGCGTATTGTCTCATCTTGTCCCACTGTTTGTAAAAACAGAACTGGACAAATTTATGAAAAAGAAGTTGATCGGCAAGCCCTTTCCGGCTTTTATTCATTGCCGCTTCTTCCCGGCCGGCGATTGCCGTATCCCATTCATTCCAGGGAAGTTGATCGTTTTCCTCTCTCAAGCTCATGAAAAGCGCGTAATCATCCAGCCACTTTTCTTGTTTACAGAACCGGTCGAATTCAGGGTCGCGGCCCATGCTTTGAAAAGCATTAAAGGCTATTTTCAGGAGACGTTCTTTGTATGGGACGACTTTTTCAAATTCCACAAAATATTCGGAAAAATCGGGCTGTTCCGCAAAATCGGCATCAGAGAGGAATCCGGCTTCTCTAAGCTGGTCAAGGTCAATCAAGAGTGGATTACCGGCAAAAGCGGACAGGCTTGTATACGGAGAATTACCAAACTCCATGCTGGTCGGTCCAACCGGAAGAAACTGCCAGTAGCGCTGGCCGGCATTTGACAGGAAGTCTATAAAATTATAACTATTCAGACCCATGTCGCCTATCCCGTGATTTCCCGGAAGAGACGTGATATGTATCATAATGCCGCTACTGCGCTCGATCATGGGGCCTGATCCTCCTGGTTTAGTACCTTAGTGGTAATTTTCTTGTTTTTTATGGCAAGAAATCAAAAAGGTAAAATATTTTTAAATAGTTACGCGTAGCTGTTAAGGTACTTATACCCCTCGGAGGGGGTACTGAAAATAGTCCAGGACCTTTAAAAATTTCCAGTTTATCTGGGTTAGTTACATTATTTGTGGTAGCGAGTCCCCGCCTTAATAGTGTACGCCCTGTATATCTGCTCTAGGAGAATCAGGCGGGCCATCTCGTGGGTAAAAGTCATTTTTGAAAGAGAAAGCGCCATGTCAGCCTGTTTCAGGACTTCAGAAGAGAGACCCAGTGTCCCGCCGACAACAAACGATACACATCTGCGGTTTTGACTTTCCCATCCGCTGATAAGAGCGGCAAACTTTTCGGAACTCACCTGTCGGCCTGAAATATCCAGTGCAACCACGAACGAAGAACGATCCAATACGGCAAGAAGCCGTTTCCCTTCCTCTTCCTTGATCCTTGCATCGGATTCATTCCCCTTTCCGCGCTTCTCTTTCACTATTCGCACATCAAGCCGCGTAAAACGTTTCAGCCGTTTCAAAAAAACATCAATCCCGGTCCGAAGGCAGGCATCTCTGGTTTTGCCCGGATACACAATTTCAATGCGCATAAAAATTAGAGTTTACTTTTGTTCAGGCGTAAATATTCAGCTTAATGCAGGAAAATAGCTGTAACCACCAAATTGTAAATATTTGTCAGCGCACCCCAAGGGCACTTCCTGCGGGGCGCTCCACAGGGAGGTGATCAGGCTGATCAGCTATACTTTGGTATGCTGGGCAGCCTGATCGCCTTCCTGTGGAGTGCTGGCGAATATTTACTTTCAGGCAGTGCCGATCACGTCTCCGAACAGTGCAATATCGATCCCAAACCTCCTGGCCGCCTTTTTCCACTTGAGTTCATCAGGTGTGTGGAACAAGACCTCATCTTCTGCAGGCAAAGTGAGCCAGCCGTTCATTATGAGTTCGTTTTCAAGCTGCCCTGCCGCCCATCCTGCGTATCCAAGCGCAAAAATAAATTCCTTGGGCCCCTGCCCTTTCCATATCTCACGCAGAATCTCAGGATCGCGTGACAAACTGACAGTAGGGGTTACCTGAATAAAATTCCTTGGTTCGTATTCCGAGGAAAAGAGAAAAAAACCTGCGTCCATCTCCACCGGACCGCCCATGTATACATGCGGAAGCGACCTGTCCGGCACAGCCAGGTTGGCGCTTCGAAAGATGTCAGCCAGCGTCACATTCGGGACCGGCTGGTTTACCGTAAGGCCCATAGCCCCATCATCATTATGGGCGCACATGTATATAATCCGTTCATGGAAACGAGGATCAGGCATCTGCGGCGTTGCTATCAAAAAATGGCCCTGCAATGATTCCATATTATTCTCCTGAACATAAAACGCCCTGCGGGCGAGCCCTTAGTTGAGCGAAACAGCTAAAAGCTACGAACCATTATTACAAACTGATAATTTTTAACAAATGGACAGAAACTTTGTTTTTCCGATACATCAAAATTACAAATAAGGGATAGATTAGAGCATCTCCTTTGTAGCATATAAGCGCACTAAAAACCAGACTAGTTCTATCTGAAAACCATAATTATCTGACTTGGGCCACCCGTTTACGCCCATTTGGTGCAAAAGGGTTGCACAATCTCCGTCATGTATGCTAAAGGTTCACTCAAAAACAATTTCACATTTTAATGTGCCGATCCATCCCGCACGGCTGTGTTGTTTGTCGGTTAAATAGCCCTGCTATTCGCCCTCCGCGGCAAATCAACAACCGGAACAAGATTATATAAAAATTAAAAAAAGAAATCGTATTTCCATTTTCAATTATGCTACACTACTCATAGTGAATTTAACGTAAGAACTTGGCAAAAAATAATCGAGTCGACCGTTTCAAGCAATCCATCCAGGAAATAACCTTTTTTTGTGGATATACCTCAATATCTGCCGGATGATGAGATTACACTCCTGATCAGGTAGTGTCCTTGCCATAGGAAAAATTATGCCGACTGACTTTGAAAAAGAACTTAACCGAGTGATTGAAGCCGACCATCATGATCCGTTTCTGGTTCTGGGCCTGCACGATGTCGACAAGGAGCATTCAACCGCGGTTATTCGCACCTTTCAGCCTCATGCGGACTCCGTAATGCTGGTCGTAGGTGATGAAAAATCGGAAATGAACCGAATAAGGAAAGATGGTGTATTTGAGATCCGCATTTCAGATTACTCTGACACAGAGCCTTATCTATACCAATTCGAGGCCTCATATTATGGAAGTCTAACGCGCACATTTTACGATCCATATAGATTCCTGCCCCAACTGACCGAGTTTGATCAGCACCTTTTCAAAATGGGAACTCATTACGAATTTTATGAGAAAATGGGAGCCCACTGCACCGAGATCGAGAATATACCGGGAACCATGTTCCGTGTATGGGCCCCTACTGCCAGGCGCGTGAGCGTGATCGGAGACTTTAACTTCTGGGACGGTCGCGTTCACCAGATGCGCGTGATCCGTGATTCCGGCATATGGGAACTCTTCATCCCTGGAATCGAACAGGGCGAGATATACAAATTTGAAATCCGTTCAGGGGCGTCATATGTTCTTGAAAAGTCCGACCCTTACCAGTTCCACGCCGAATTTCGGCCAAAAAGCGCTTCTTTAGTATGGGACATTGGAGGGTACGAATGGCAGGACAAAAACTGGCTGGATAACAGAAAAAATAACAATCCCTACGAAAACCCTCTGTCCATATACGAAATCCATCCGGGGTCATGGCGTCGAGATCCGGAAGACCCCTCCAGATTTCTCACATTTGAAGAACTGGGTGATCACCTTATTCCCTATCTCAAAGAAATGAATTTCACCCATGTCGAACTCATGCCTGTCATGGAGCACCCGCTCGATGAATCCTGGGGATACCAGGTAACCGGATATTTTGCGGTAACCAGCAGATTTGGAACACCGCAGGATTTCATGCGTTTCGTGGACCGCTGTCATCAGAACAATATCGGCGTAATTCTGGACTGGGTCCCCTCACATTTTCCCACTGACGGACACAGCCTCGGACGGTTTGACGGAACTGCCCTGTATGAGCATGACAATCCAATGGAAGGCGAACATCCTGAATGGGAAACCCTGATATTTAATTTCGGTCGCAAGGAAGTCAGCAACTTCCTGATTTCAAACGCCCTGTTCTGGTTTGATAAGTTCCATATTGACGGGCTCAGGTGGGACGCAGTGGCTTCTATGTTATATAGGGACTATGCGCGCGAAGACGGCAAATGGGTTCCGAACCGTCAAGGAGGAAATGAAAACCTTGAGGCCATTGAATTTATCAAGCACTTGAACAGCATAGCATACGATCGTTTTCCGGATATCATGATGATAGCAGAGGAGTCCACAAGCTTTTTCGGCGTTTCCAAGCCGGCCGATGCCGGGGGCCTTGGTTTTGGATTCAAGTGGAACATGGGTTGGATGAACGACATGCTGCGCTACTTTACAAAAGACCCGATTTACAGAAAGCATCATCACAATGCCCTCACATTTTCACTGCTTTATGCGTTTTCTGAAAATTTCATCCTTCCCCTGTCGCATGACGAGGTAGTCCACGGCAAAAACTCGCTGCTTTCCAAAATGCCGGGTGACAGGTGGCAGCAGTTTGCCAATCTCAGGCTTTTGTTTTTTCTCCAATGTACACATCCCGGCAAAAAGCTCCTTTTCATGGGCGGAGAATTCGGCCAGATCTCGGAATGGTACTGCAAGGTGAGCATTGACTGGCATTTGGTGGAAGAGGAGGGGAAACACCAGCAGATGCAGCAGTATGTAAAACACCTGAACAAACTGTATCTGATAAATCCGGCGCTATGGGAAGTCGACTTTTCTGATAAGGGTTTTAAATGGATAGACTTCAAGGATGTTGACAACAGCATCATCGTATTCGTCCGATTTGCCAAGAACCCTGAAGATCACCTTGTTTGTCTATTGAATTTCACGCCTCAAGTATTACATGCCTATAAAATGGGCGTCCCGTCAAACGTCAAATACAGGGAAATTTTTTCATCCGACGCCGCAAAATTCGGCGGTAGCGGGGTGGGAAACACACATGTCAAGGAACCTATTAAGGAAGCCTTAGGGGAGGCCTCGTATCACGTCCTGGTATCGGTCCCTCCGCTTGGCGGAATCATCTTGCAACCCGTGCCTGAAGAAGGATTGAGGATATAAGAATCGTAAATTCGGCTTGATGCCGAAAAATAGCTGGAACCACCAAATTGTAATGGAGAAGATTATGACGTCAGCCGCAGATGTTCAACCATCAGGGGAAAAAATGAGAAAAACAATTCGCTGGATAAGTGAAATCGTGCAGGCCAATCCGGAAAAAAGCCGGCAGGATATCATAAAGGAGGCTGAAACCAGATTTGATTTATCTCCAATAGAATGCGATTTCCTGGACCAAAACTTCAGCGATGTAATTAAAAAAGAAGAATAGGGACGTGGTCAGTTTGATTTTTCCTCTTTGACCGGCATTGGGATTTTTAAAATTTCTATTCCTTCATTCTTGAGGGTTGCCTCTTCATCGTCCGTGGTAACTCCACGAATCTTCCGGGCCTTCTCAACCCCGTAATGCATTTTCAAAGTCTCTTCCGTAAGTTTCGTTCCCACATCCTCAAAATTTTTAATCACGTAATCCTGCAGTTTGGTAAGGAGCGTAGACGCGATCCATTCATCTCCGGCCGTTTTGATACCTGATTTTTCACTTTCAGACACACAGGATCGCACAACCGCCACAGGGGAGAGGATCTTGTGTATCTTATCACTTCCGCATTTCGGGCATAACAGCATTCCCGACCGACTCTGTGCCGCAAATTCTTCGCTGCGCCGAAACCAGCCCTCAAACTGATAGCCGCAAACACATGCCAGATCAAATACAATCATTTTCTATCCCTTCACAAACGGGCATTATTTTTGAGCAAGCGATTAGCGCATGAATCAGCGCTCTTCCACGGAATATACGTCTCGATTAATATTACATGTACCCCTAAAACAAAAAGAAAAATGTCCCTGACCAGAAGCTGAACAGCCGCTGATGTATGGCCGGCTTCTCCAAATGAAAAACATCCGCAATCAAACTCATGGCCCCTGGCAATGTTTATGGAGAGTATTACGATAAAGGAGAGGAGCATGGAGTTTATGATAATGGCTGCTGATCTGAGATAGATCCCGAAAATCAAAGCAAGCCCCGGGAAAAACTCCAGAAAGGGAACTATAATGGCAATCAGGTTTATCGAATAATCAGGAAACAGGTAATAGCCGTAAACAATTTTTGCAAAGCCGGCAGGATCAACGATTTTATGAAAAGAGGCATAGACAAAGGAACCACCCAGAATCCATCGCACAACCAGCCTGACCCACCTGTGACACACAAGCCTTTCGAGTTCAGGGTTCAATTGGAAAACCTCTCTCAAACCATACCGAACAACCGTCAATAAAGACCCTTACATCCGAATAACCTGCCTCTATGAGATATTGCGCGAGCATGTGGCCGTCCTCACATTCCCTGCCTGAGCAATACGTGACAACCGGAACGGACACCGGGCACAAGGCCTCGAATTCAATTATATATTCATAAAATTTATATGGCGGAATCGAGACAGCGCCTGCAATATGCGCTTTTTCGTAGTCATCACGAGACCTTGCATCAACAAAGACCGCATTTCCGATGTCGTAGATCTCTTTTGCCTCAAGGATATCTTTGATCTCAAGTTCCCGTACAACCACATCGTCCCTTGATTTTGCGGTAATAACGCCTTTTGACACATCCCACTCGCCGAAAAAGGGGATGCCCCCGGGAGAAAAGTGGTTTACGGCAAAGGCAACCCCTACCGAGAAAGTCAGGAGAATAAAAAGTTCTTTTGCAATGTCTTTATACAACATGGGAATTTGTGGTCTGCTACTTTTTTACTCCGCCTTTTTGTATCACAATGTAGGGAATTGCAATCCGCGGCATATCCTTGTGATTTGTAAACAAGGTCAAAGTACCGTTCATGCGCCTTGTCACCTTTTCCTTGCCCGGCCAGGTAACGGTCACTGCATATTTCCTGCCCTTTTCAACCGTGGTCAGCTTTGACTCAATACTGCCGTGAGTGGCTTTCACGCCGGTTATTTCAAAACTCTCACCCCTTATCAGGGTCAGGTTGACTTTTGCTGAAGTCCTGCCGCCCTGTTGGCCTGGATCTGTGAAGAGCGGGATCCTTTCGGGAAAGTATGTGATCGGCCCCCTTATTTTCCCGGAGATTCTCACCTCCCGGGCGTTTTTTGAAAGATCTGTGAAGATTAAAAATTTTCCGCCCAGTTGACCATACGGCAGGTTGTCGGATAACAAAGTCAGCCTGATCAGGTATCCGGGATTATCCCCGTTTTTTCCGGTTATTGGTTTAAAATCAGCTGAGAAATGGTTGTTCGGAGTACGAATCGATGTAATTTTGAACGGTTTTCCGCTCACTGAAAAAAGCTTGACCTCCTTTGACCAACCGTCTCCCTTTATGATGTTTATCCTGAAATAATCGGCAGGCTCGATCTTGAACAGGCTTTTTATCGTTGCGGTCAGTTTCAGTTTCAGGTTTGGACGTTCAGGATCATTAGAAAAAATAATCACGCTTTTTGTGATCTTGTTTTTAAGATAGTTTGTATTTATCTGCAGCACGACTTTACCCTCGCCACCGGGAGGGATAACCCGGTCAAACCGGGAAACCGAGCAGCCTCACCCAGGCTTTGCCTTCTTTATTATCAGCTCCCCCTCTCCCTGGTTACGGATAATAAAGGAATGGACGATTTTTTCACCCTTGGTCACCTCCCCGTAGTCCTGCTGTAACGAATTCACTTCCAGCCTGGGAAACCGACCCGCTTCCTCGGTAATACCTATTTTTTTATTATCCCCTCCGGTTGCCTGGGCCACGTTGCCGGCGCCGGACACCAGGAAAAAACAGCATAAAAAGAAAAATACGGTCAAAAGATTTTTTTTCGGCATAGTATAACATCCATCCTTACGACATAAGTAATATGTGAATTTTATTATATAAAACATAACGCCCTACGGGCGAGGGGCGATCCTTGTGATCGCCCTAACCTATTAATAAAATTGGGCAAAAAATGGAAACCCCTATACAATGAACATAGCGGCCCGAAGGGCGTTAGGCCGCATCCATTGCCTTTTTAAAGGCGTCCTCGGATCGTTCAATTACGTCATCCTCCACGCAAAAGGCCAGCCTGAAATATCCGGGCTGACCGAAACCTCGGCCCGGGACGGCCAGTATCTTGTGCTCCTGAAGGATTGCCACGAAATCCACGTCGCTTTCCACGGGGGATTTGGGAAAAATATAAAAGGCCCCCTTTGGCGAAATAAAGTCATAACCGGTATTATTTAAAATCCTGCAGAACACTTCACGCCTCTTGGCATAAATCCCGCAATCCACGGTCAATCCCTGTAATTCCCCCACTACCCGCTGCATAAGGGCCGGTGCATTTACAAAACCTAATATACGGTTGGCGAGAACCAATGCTTCGATAAGTTGCGTTTTTTCATTGATTTCCGGATGGACAGCCAGGTAACCGATCCGCTCACCCGGAAGGGAAAGGTCCTTGGAATAGGATGAAACAACGATACTGTTTTTATACGCCTGGAAGATACTTGGAACATCGTGATTGTCATAAACTATCTTCCGGTAAGGTTCATCGCTTATCAGATAGATGGTTGTGCCATGCCTGCTCTTTGAAGACTCCAGCGCCTGTCCCAGGTCAGCCAGGGAACTAGACGAATAAATCTGTCCGGTCGGGTTGTTCGGGCTGTTAATGATAATTGCCTTGGTCTTTTCTGTAATTGCGGCATTAACAGCGTTTACATCAAGATCAAAATCCGACGTTGTCGGCACAATCTTTGTGACCCCGCCATGATTATCAACGTAAAAATTGTATTCCACAAAAAACGGAGCAAGAATTATAATCTCATCCCCTGGATCGAGCAGCGCCTTGAGGACTACGTTCAGTGCACCTGCAGCCCCGCAGGTCATGAGGAGTTCCTCTCTGGAGATGTTGACACCCTGTTCAGATGAAATCTCTACAGCCACTGCGTCCCTGATTTCAGGATATCCTGCGTTGGGCATATAACTGTGGCGCCCCTCTTGCGCAACAAGAGAGCGAATGGTGCGGTAAAACTGCTTAGGCGGTTTAATATCCGGATTGCCCAGGCTGAAATCAAAAACATTTTCAGCCCCAAATTGCGCCTTCAACTCAGCGCCTTGCTCAAACATCTTGCGTATCCATGAGGAACGCTTTGAAAATTCACTCATCTTTTTTGAAATGGCCACGGCATGACTCCATTTTTTTTCAGATCTTTTTCAGATACTGATACGCCAGGTTCAGATCCTTCATCTTTTCTTCAGCCATTTTTCTGAACTCCTCGCCCAGATGCTCCACCTTGTCTGGATGATATTTCATGCTCAATTCGCGATATGCCTTCTTTATTTTATCCATCCCGGCCCCAGGCTGCAGGCCCAGAGTCTGATAATGCCGGTCTTCCTCAGCCCCTGCCTGCCTGAAACGCGCAAAATATTTACTTTGGATGGCCTGGAGATCATAGGCCGAGATCTCCAGGAAATCGGCTATCTTTCGGGCAAGGTCCAGTTGCTGTTCTCGGACCCGGTCGCTAGTGAAGATAACCTGGTAGATAAGTTCCACCAGGATGAGACGGGGTTCGTAGGCAAATTCGCTCTTGAACTCAGCCACCATTGTATCGAGATCAACACTGCTTTCGCGCGCCTCCTTTATGAGTTCCTTGACCCAGAGTAACCGGTCATGAGAATAATTGAGGTTGTGTTGGAAAAATTTGTAAATAGCGTTTGTCTCTTCCCTGGTTATGACATTGTCGAACTGGGCGATTTTGACCAGTATATTGACAAGGAGAAAGACAAATGTCTTGTGGCTCTCGGTCTGCGACTGCTCAAATTCGCTCACCCTGCGCTTGATGTAATAGCTGAATCCCCACAACGCAGCCATAACGGAAAAGACCAGAAAGAGGATTCCAAAAAATATTATACCAACAAACCTGAGGAGAAGCGGCGCGCCGCCAAAGAGTAGTATCCCCAGGATGAGAATCAGGAAACAGCCGCCACAACCGGGCTGCTTATTTTGACGATATATCATAGCGGTTTGGATTTGTTGTGCTGATCAGGTGCAGGTAAGCGAGTCTGCGCGACTCCGGATGCAGCGATGATGAAAGTGGGTTATGTAGCGGTTCTGCCGATCCTGATCGGCAGCCTTATGATA
The DNA here is from genome assembly GCA_034659175.1 of Thermodesulfobacteriota bacterium. Classification (GTDB taxonomy): domain Bacteria; phylum Desulfobacterota; class Desulfobulbia; order Desulfobulbales; family DAOVYS01; genus DAOVYS01. The sequence goes on from JAYEGR010000134.1 coordinate 15,994, forward strand.
AAGATAGTGCCCTCGCCTTTTTTACTTTCTACCGAAATCGTACCCTTATGGTTCCGAATTGTTTTCAGGGTGAATGTCAGACCAAGTCCGGGTCCATATGTTTTTGAGGTAACGAACGGATTGCAGATATTTTTTATCTTATCCCGCGAAATGCCATTACCTGTATCGGATATATGTATTTCAAGACCATCTTCGCTTACCAACGTAATGATCTTAAGGATCTTTTTTTCTTTGTTCATAGCCTCGATGCCATTTTCTACAACATTGGAAATAGCCATTTCAAGGTTTTCCCTGTCTACATAAATCATGGGAGGGTCATCCATCAAATCGGTTTGAACATCTATCTTTTTTTGTTTTGTTTCCTGCTCAAAGTCTTCAAGTACGTTGATGATGATTCTGTTTATATCGGAAGCCTCGATATAAAAAAGGGTTGTGCTTTTTAACTCCCCAAGCTGTTTAACCATTTTTTCAAGCGCGGTTACGCTCTTAAGGATTATATCCATATATTTTCGGTTATCGCTGCCCTCGGGCAGACTTTTAAATACACGCCTGGCAAATCCGCCGATTGTTACAAGTGGGTTGAGGATCTCATGCGAAACCTGATCCATCATATTTTCAAGCGCTTCCAGTTTTTTTTCTTCTACTAATTTTTCCTTGGCATCCTTTTTTTCAAGAAGTGATTTGATCCTGGCCGAGAGTTCCTTGTAATTAAAAGGCTTGGTCATATAATCATCAGCGCCGATGTTAAGCCCTTTTACCTTATCAGGTATTGCATCTTTGGCGGTAAGCATCAATATTGGAATGTGACTTGTTTTTTTCTCTGCTTTAAGCCTGTTACACACCTCGTAACCATCTAATTTGGGCATCATAACATCAAGCAGAATCAAATCAGGCCCGTACTCCTCTACCTTGTCAAGGCCTTGTTCGCCGTCATATGCCTCATCGGTGTCATATCCTTCTGAACGTAATCTTTTTCTCAGAAGTTCCACCGTATCAAGATTGTCTTCCAATATTAATATTTTACTGTTTTCTTCCATTTGTAATCTAAATAAAAAATTAGGTAAACGGTAAGGGCTCGCCCAAAAATAACTTCACATTTTCATGCGTCGATCCATCCCGCATGGCTGCGTTGCTCGTCGGTTAAATAGCCCTGCTATTCGCCCTTCTCGCGCCTTGCCATGCGGGCGCCTCAACACCTGAAAATATAAATTTATTTTTGCGCGAACCCTTACTCTTTTAAAAAGTCTATAACCTGGTTGGGCAGCTCCCGGATATTGATAGGCTTTGTGATATAACCATCACATCCGGCTTTTAATGCCTTTTCTCTGTCACCCTTCATGGCATGAGCAGTCAGGGCAATGACAGGAATATCTTGAAAGTCAGGTTGATTTTTCAGCCGCCGTGTAACCTCATATCCATCAATTTTAGGGATAGAAATGTCCATTAAAATCAGGTCCGGCCTTTCAGCGGACACTTTTTGCAGGGCATCCTCTCCATCAACAGCCTCTATTAACCTGAAGCCTTTGACCTTCAGGATTTTTATCAATAACTCACGGTTGTCCTGGTTATCTTCTACGACCAATATCTTTTTTGACGGACTTTGCATAATTTTATATTTCCCATTCAAGGACTATTTGACCGCTGAACACTTACACGGATTTGCTTATAATGTCCTTTAGTTCCTCCAGTAATTCTTCTTCGGAGAGTATTCCTTTATTCAGTATGACCTGTATCCTTCCGTCTAAATCCTGCAATTCCTTATTCGATAAATCATTTTGAGAAATTACAATGAGCGGAATATTTTTTATTTTTTCATCTGTTTTTATATATTCTACCAAGTCAAAGCCTTTTACTTCAGCCTTTATCAGGTTCAGGACAATAAGATCCGGCCTTGAAGCCTTAATTGATTTTATGGCATTTACGCTGTTGTCGGCCGTTGTTGTTTTATATCCGGCATCACTCAGCACATGACCAATCAATTCTACTGTGCGGGGATCATTGTCAACCACCAGCACTTTTTTTATCATGGTTATTTTTTCAAGGTATTTTAATTTTTGCAGCAGGACTTTTTTGTCAATCGGTTTTACAATATACTCTGCAGCGCCCAGACTGAATCCCAATTTTTTGTTATCCACAATTGAAAGGATAATAACGGGAATATCCTGCGTTTCAGGCGACTTTTTCAAATCCTGCAGCACCTGCCATCCATCCTTTTTGGGCATAAGGATGTCCAGGGTGATGGCTATAGGTTTTATTTTTTTTGCCTCTTCCAGTGCCCTTGCAGCATTTAAAAGGCCCACGACACGATAATCATTTCCCAGGTGTTTCTGGATAAGCTCCACGGTTTCCGGGCTGTCATCTATGGCTAATACGGTTTTTTTATCCGCTTTCCCCTTAGATTCACCATCTTCTATCAATATCTCCGGATGTTCAGAGTTATATTCTCCCAGTACCAATCTTTCAATAATCTCACACCCTTTACAGAAATCCACTTTATTGGGATATGTGGCTATTTCCGTGCCCTTATTATGAGTACCATGGATCAGCCAGCACCTCGAATCCGTGCCCCCATATGTGGGACAACTGGTCTGCCCGCAATGGAAGTATTCCCAACATCGTATCGGGTTGCCCGCATATTGGGGCCCATTCATAAATACTTCCACAGGTTTGTTAAAGCGTTTAGCAAGGCCTTCAGCCATCATTGTTTCCAACACGGGCTTTTCAGGCTTTTCCAGTAACTCTTTTTTTAACGGCAGGGTAAAGATGAGTTTAGTGCCTTTCCCAAATTTACTTTCCGCCCATATCACACCTTTATGTAATACTATAATTCCCCTGGCAATACTGAGTCCAAGGCCTGTGCCCTCATACTGGCGGATAGAGGAGACATCTATCTGGCTGAATTTGTCAAAAAGCTTGTTTATATCTTCCTTTTTTATCCCTATACCTGTGTCCTCCACACAGACTTCCAGAAAAAGGGGTGAATCTCCATTTTCAATGCTATGTTCAGAAGGTTTAACAGTTATGGTTATGCCTCCCTGGTAGGTAAATTTGACGGCATTGGACAATAAATTTATCAAAACCTGCTTTATCTTATCCTCATCAACATAAACCTGGGGCAGGTTTTCATCAAAATTAAAAGAAAGGGTAAGCCCTTTTTTAATAGTCGCCTGTTCAAAGGTGGATGCAACCGATTCCATTAACTTTTTTATATCGGCATATTTCAAATCCAGTTCTATTTTTCCTGATTCGATCTTGGCCATATCAAGGATATCATTTATCAACTGCAGGAGATGTTTGGCATTGTTTTCCACCTTTTGCAGACTCTTCTCCTGTTCCTCGTTAATCTCCCCGTCAACCCGGTCAATCAATAGATCAGTGTAGCCTATAATAGAATTCATGGGGGTGCGCAGTTCATGAGACATGTTGGCCAGGAAGGCGGATTTGAGCCTGTCCAGTTCCCTGAGTTCCCTGTTTGCCCGTTCCAGAAGCAGGGTCTTTTCTCTTAACATCATTGTCCGCCTTGCCACTTCCAGCTCCAGATCCTTGCTGAACGAGGATATTTTGGCATATAATTTTTCCAGATTATCAAGCATGAGATTGGTGTGCTGCGCAATCTCGTCCATGATATCGTTTTTTTTCAAGACTTCGGCCCTGACCTTCAGGTCTCCTTTTGAAACCAGGGAAAGAATGCCCAAAAGATTTTCCACCCTTTGTTCAAGGTATTTCCTGAGTTCTTCTTCTTTTTCAGCTATCTTCTTGATATATCTCAGTCTTTCAGCCTCGAGCAAATCCGTAATATCCTTGCATACCTCGACTGCGCCGATAATCTTGCCATGAGCATCTTTTAAGGCGCTGGCGCTTGCCATAATGGGAATTTGTCTGCCTTGTTTGTCGGTTACCGTGGTTCTGATCCTTTCCAGGGCTTTTCCTTTGTCAAAATATGGTTCAATAACCGGACAGGAGGTTCCACATACTCGTCCTTTAAATATATCCTGGCAGGTTAATTTTCCCTCAGCCTCTTTTTTGCTGTAGCCTGTAAGTTGAACGCAGGCTTCATTCATGTAAGTTATCACCCTGTTCGTATCCACCATAAAAAGCGGATCAACAATAGCCCCTTTTAAACTGTTGGCATATTCTATCTGGTCCCTGATGCTTTCCACCATATAATTAAATGAATTACCCAGGATGCCTATGGAATCTTTTGTCTTGACCTCCACGGAGACGGACATGTCTCCCTTGGCAAGCCTTTCCGCATTGCGGGCCATTTCATTTACAGGTCGTATTACCAGCCTGGAAAGCAGGAAATAAATTATACTGATAATAATAGCTATAGCAATGATACTTAATAAGATGGTCAGATTTCTTAGAGATGCGATAGCGGCATAGGTTTCATCAGTGGATTGTTTTACAATCAATCCCCCCAGCATTTTTTTTGAGGCGCCGTGACAGTGATAGCATTGTTTTTTATTGCTCATCCTGTGTACTGTCATCAGATACTTTTTCCCGTATATTTCCTCTTCAAAATATTTTTCATATTGGGGCTTTCCCGAACTTAAAAGCTCGTTTAATGCCGATAGTGTCTCTTTATCATGAATAAACTCAGGCACCTTTTTGCCGATCATGTTTTTATCCGTGGCAAAAGTTATCCTCTGGTCAAAATCACATATAATTATTTCCGCTTCTTTTAATATTTTTTTTATATCTGAAATCTGTCTCTGTACGGTTTCCTTATCTCCAACAGCCATGGGATGTTCTATGCCTGCATATATTACAAACTTTAATTCCCTTCCATAACTCTTCATTCTTTCTCTAATCTGTGCTTCCTGGAAATAGATAATCGCTCCCATTACTATGGCCACGCCGATAGTCAGGGCAAGAAAAATCTTGGTGCTTAAACTTTTTTGTATAAAATTAATAAAACCGGACATTAGATATGCTCCGTAACAGGCAGGGCAAGGGGTTTGCTACCTGGCAGGGCTTTTGCTACCCCGTGATTATTTACTGTGAGACTTTTATATGAAACTGACTATAATTGGAATTTCCAGGCTGTCAAGCAGGAAACCGTCAACTATATCTCCATATCTCCATCTATGTTTAAAAATTTACGAGATAGTGTTCAGCAGACTGAAGCGCCACCGCGGCCTCTCCCGCCGCATTTACTATCTGCCTTACGGTTTTGCTTCTGATGTCGCCCGCAGCCATAACACCGGGAATATTTGTCCTCATTTCATCGTCGGTTACGACAAATCCGTCCTTTGTCTCAAGTTGGTCCATGGGCAGCATTTCATTGTTAGGTCGAACTCCAACCAGCACAAAAACACCTTGGACAGGCAGAGCCGTTTCCTCCCTTTTCTTGTTTTTTACATGCACGGCTGTTACTTCCTTATCCCCTTTGATGAGGGTGACGACCGAATCCAGGATAAAATCGATCCGGTCGTTTGCAAAGGCGCGTTCCTGCAGAATTTTTGTAGCCCTGAGCTGGTCACGTCTATGGATAACAGTGACCTTGCCGGCGAATTTAGTAAGATGAATCGCCTCCTGAATGGCGGTATTGCCTCCACCAACCACGGCAATTTCAAGACCGCGATAAAAAGGGCCGTCACATGTAGCGCAATACGAAACGCCTTTTCCGATAAGTTCGGCCTCTCCGGGAACGTTTAACCGGTGCGGCCCGGCGCCTGTGGCAATAATCAGGGTCTGCGATGTCAGAACAGCGCCGTTGTCCAGGTTGATTTTTTTCAACGGACCGGCAAGATTCATTGATGAAACCGTTGCTCCAAGTTTTATCTCAATATCAGAAAGGGCTTCCATGCCGGTGAATTTTTCTATCAAATCAAATCCGGAAATGCCTTCAGGGAATCCCGGATAATTTTCTATCCGGTCCGTAATGAGTACCTGCCCTCCAAGCACTCCTTTTTCAAGCAGCGCGGTCTTGATCTTGGCCCGGCCTGCATAAAGTCCCGCGGTCAGTCCGGCCGGACCTCCTCCCACAATAATCAATTGATAATCAGCATCACTCATAAGAATACCTCCTAAGACTTTATGGATGGCGGGAAATTATATGTGCTTTTCAATTTTTATATTCCCTGAATATGTTTACTAATTGCTCAAAAGAAGAAGGATTATATTTTTTGAAATTCTCTTCATCGACAAAAACAAAATCAAACGTCTTTGCTTTCTGTGCCTGGTTAATATCTTCGCACCACAGTTTGAGACGTTTCATTTTTAGCGGTACGTCCGGATCTTCCCGGCCCTTGGTTTCAACGACGAAATATTCCGTGTCGGTCTTTTTGATGATAAAGTCAGGGTAGTAATTGGAAATCTCTCCCTTTGCGTTCACGTAATCAATCCGGAAATTGACCGCCATATAGTTTTTAACGTATGACACAACATCATCACAACCTTCAAGAAACTGAGCAAACTCAAGCTCAAGCCGGCTGTCGCCGATTATTTTGTTAAAAACACTCTTCACCGGAACAATATAGCCCTGCTCCTTAACCACGAAAGGTCTGGTTTTACGGATTTTTATATAATCCTTTATTTCCGCGTCACCTTTGTCCTGGACTGTAAGTTCGTTGATCTTCTTTTTGAAAGTTTCAATAACCGCCCGTGTTGCCTCAATCTCGGAAAGGTTTCGCAATGTATTCAGGTCATCTATTTCGATTTTTCCTTCAAATAAATGCTCCAGAATGAACTTTTTACTTTGCCGTACAGGATATCATAGCCGCCGACCAGTCTGAGGTCTTTCATGATAATTTGCGTGAAATACCCGACCACGCTTCGGTAATCGGTGACCGTCCCGGAATCCAGCACAGTCGTATGGCTCACTTCACCGGTGGTGATATCCTTAAAAACGATTTCCCTTTTTTCCTCCTCGGTGAACTGCCTGTATTCGATCTTTTTGTTGCCGAATACTTCCGGCTGAAGATCTTCAAGGTTTTTATAATTCCTGAAAATCCTCGGTGTGAGTATTGGTACATCTATATCAAGATTATCAAGGTCCTTGCCGGTGTTCTCATTGTCCACTTCAACAATGATCGGCGTCTTGGGTTTGGTGCCTTCCCCCATGGCCTTTTGCTCAAGCTCGACGCCTTCACTCTGAATGGATTCGACAAAGTCCATAAAGGCATCGGTGCCGACCACACTGACATACTCTTCGGCCTCACTGCTGCCCGGATACATCCGGCGCAGGCCACGGCCAAGGGTCTGTTCCGGCAAGATATTGCTCTTGGCGGAATAGGCCCTCAGGCCGACAATGGTGGTGACATTTTTCACATCCCAGCCTTCTTTCAGCATCAAGACGGAAACAATTGCCTTGTATGGGGATTCCCAGCCGTCAATCTCATTGGACTGTTTCCGTAAGTGTTCAAGCTCTTCCTTTGCCTTGCCGCCGGCTGCCTCTGAAATTTCGCCGTTTTTCTTGGTGTGAATGACCAGAACAGCATCTTTCAGGTCCGGGAAATTGCCTTCCAGAAATTCCGCTACATCATCACAATTTTTTGTGTCATCGGTCATGACAAAGAGAATGGCTTTCTTGTCCAGCTTTTTATGCTCAAAAAAAGCCTTGCGCCATTCTTCAACACCAAGATTAATATAATCGGTATATTTTTCGGTGAATATGGAGCTTTGCCGCTCGGAGAGCTTTGCCCGGCTGGCGGAATCCGGCAGCACGGGATGTTTCACTACGTTCTGTGTGATGGCTTCCACCAGGGGATAATCGGAAATAGTCTGGACAAAGATGGCGCCGTTATTGTGTTTGGGTGTGGCGGTTACATCTACCTGAAGGGAAAGAAAATGATCCTTCTGTTTCAACCGGTTGTGGATGTCCTCGATGGATTTGAACCAGGCCAGCCGGTTGTCATGGATGTGATGGGCCTCGTCATTCAATACGACCAGTTCATTAATTTCCCGGACGATATTCCCCAGATCCACTTTCGAATCGGTTGTCTGTCCGGTGGGCCGCTTGCCCAGGAAATAATCCATCAGATCGTCATCATCGAAACTCGGTTCCACATCATTGCCGGCGTAAACCCGATGGATATTGGTCAGAAAAATGTTGCCGGTCTTGCGGGTAATGTTGACATCATCCTGAATATGGAGGGTAAGCTGAAAATCATCCCGCCAGTTTTGGCCCTCATATCCGTTATCCGGTAACACCGGGTCTTCAAAAAAGATCCTCAGGCCGTCAAAATCGGCACGGATGCGGTCAAGGACAATGATATTGGGGGTAATCACCAGAAAGTTGCGGGCAAGCTCTGAACCAGGTTCGTACAGCTTATGAAAATAGCACCAGGCCAGGACCAGGCTCATGACCTTGGTCTTGCCGCTGCCGGTCGCCATCTTGATGACCAACCGCAGCCACTCCTCGTCAAACATGCCCGCTGAAACCACGCCGGAGGAATCAAAGCGCAAAAGGTCGTACTTGTCTTTTACCCTGGCAGCGTCATAAAGATAGATGACCGTTTCAACCGCCTCCCTCTGGGCATAATAGTATTGAAATGGCTGAGTTATACCGTCCGCCTTGGGGAGCAAATGTTCTTTTGCAAACCACCAGTTGAGAAGGGCGATACTGGTATTGGCCGCCCCTTCATAACCCGCCTCCCGCCACGCTTTGACTTTTTTCCTTAGTTCATGTACCAGGGGCGGCAGGAGCTTTTCATAGCTTGATTCCCGCAAAATTTCATCAGCCGGGAACCAGCGGACATCAGGGTTCAGGACAACATGCGGGGATGATGGAAAATCGGGATGGATGGCCATTACAGCGTATCCTTTATTTTCGTTATTGTTTTGATCAAACCGGGAATACGATCCTTGCAAATGGAGAACACCACCTCGGCATTCAAGTCAAAGTAATGGTGGCTGATAATATCGCGCATACCCTTGGCGCCTTTCCAGTCCACTTCGGGATATTCCGGCAGAAGCGTCCCGCCGGTGATTTTATCCAGATTTTTCAGGTTTTCACCGATGGCGATCAGCATCATGCAGATGGCGTCCAGCTTATCAAGTCCCTCTTCGGAAACGAGAAAATCATCCAGCTTGCCGATGCCCGCACACCTTCGTTCAATGCGGTTTGTGGCGATTAATATTTGACTAAGTATTTCATTGACAAGATCGCTGTCAAACATAGACGGCCTCCTGGTCGATGCGTTTTTTCAAAAAGGCGTTCATTTTTTCACGGTAATGAACGATATCGACCTTGGTCTTATAGTCATCTTCAAGTTCTTCCTTGATATGAACCATGAAGAAGAGGTCCGGCTTGGTCATTTTGACCACAACATCCACATCGCTGCCGGTCATAGCTTCTCCCCTGGCAAGAGAGCCAAAAATGCCGATGGCGGTGACGCCGTAGGCGGCCTCAAACTCCGCTTTACGTTTTTTGAGGATGCCGAGCACTTTATCGAGATTTAAGGTTTTCTCCTTCATATTGTCACCTCCAAATAAACCCTTTGAATTCAATGGGTTCAAAATCCGACATAACTATCTTCTTTTAAACTGTAACCCCGACAATCTTCATGGTATCGTTGCCGAAGATATCCACCACCTTTACCGCAACCTTGTACCTGCCTCCGGCGCATTCATGGAACGGGGTTTTCAGTTCCAGATTTCGGTCTTTTTTGGTGCGGAAGGACTGACATTCGTTTTCAAAAATACTGATTATAACGGATTTGGGGGATACAGGTTGATTATTACCTACAATATTAAAGTCGGCTACCAACTTAAAGCGGGACACTTTCCGCCATTCCGGCTTTATGGCAATTCCAAAATCAAGCAAAATTTGAGGAGTTGCTAACTGGTTGAATTTACAGACTGTCCCGCCTTACGTTGGTAGCCTTAAAGTCGAATACGAAAAATCAAGGAGTTATGATAGCTACGCGCCAATGACATACTATTGATGCTCCAGTTGCTGCCATTTTAACATGTTGATTTCGCGACTTTTTAGTTTGCTCCCCCAAATCCGTTATAATTAGCATTTTTATTTAGTTCTTTGTTCCATTTCCTGAGCGGTTGTTTGCGCGCAGTTTTGACAGGTATGCGAATTCGATTATATGGCACTTTATTAGTACCTTACTCCTGAAACCCTGTCAAAAAAAACAAGAAATAGGCATCGTATGCATACATGTTGGCTTGTTTGGATATTTTTCAATTTCGGGGAC
>JAYEGR010000135.1:0-8034 GCA_034659175.1 Thermodesulfobacteriota bacterium
CGGAACATCACCAGCTCCAAATTACGGAGAGGCCCAAAGCGCTGAATCAAGAGCTGATTTTGTCCATAAAATGCGATTAGCGCTGAAAGAATTAAGGGAAACCAGAATATGGCTACTTATAATTGTGAGAGCTGATTTAATAAAACCTGCATCAAAGCTTGATGAGTTGTTAGATGAAAGTAACCAATTGATTTCAATTTTTGTTAAAAGTATAGGCACTGCCAAAAAGAACAAGGATAAGACTTCATAATTCGATATTACCTGTTCGACATTCGACATTAAATTAGTAAGTGAGATGAAAAACATTCTTTATCTAAAAAATGTCACTTTTTTTGTATTACACCCGAAGAAATTAATTGTTCTATGTTTTTGCCCGAAGGGCATCATGTACAATTTTTTTAAAAATAATTCTTGACATAGAATTTGTGACTTGATCAAATGTAGAATACCGATTATCCATAATTAAAAAAGGCTCATCGCGGATCAGGAAAAATGCGGGTTGGGTTGAGGACGGATTTTAGAGGATAAGGTTATGAAAAAATATGGCGCTGTTGTTGCTCTTGTTGTCGCCGCTCTGTTCGGCGTCCTGGCCGTGTTCATGGTCAATAAGTGGATGACGGGCCGGGAGGGCGGGGAAAAAGTAATTTTTAAGGACACGACCCCGGTCGCCAAAATCGTGATCGCGGCCCAGGAGATTAACATGGGCACCGTGCTTAACGAAAACAACCTCACCCTGGCATCCTGGCCCAGGGCCAACCGCCCGGAGGGCGCTTTTGAGGAGATCAGCAAGGTCCAGGGAAGAGTGGCGATAAGCAAACTGGTGCCCGGCGAGCCCCTGCTTGCGGCCGAACTTGCGGCCCCTGGATCCGGGGCCGGCCTCGTGGCCCTGATTCCCAAGGGTATGCGGGCCATGTCCATCAAGGTCGATGAAGTTATCGGCGTAGCCGGTTTCATTCTCCCGAACTCATATGTGGATGTAATCAGCGTAGAGACCCGGCAGGGGAAGAGCGACAAGGTTGAAACCATTTTAAAGAAAATCAAGGTGCTTGCCATTGCCCAGGAGACATTATCCGAGGATGGCCAGGCCAAGGTAGTGCGCACCGTCACATTACAGGTCGAACCGGGACAGAGCGAAAGACTGGCTCTGCAGACCAGCAAGGGCCGCGTGCACCTGGTCCTTCGCAACCCGCTGGAACATGAGAAAATAAAGGTTGCCGCAGCCAGGCCCAGGCCCAAACGAATGCCTGTTCTGAAATCAAAGGTTCAGGTCCCCAGGCGGGGTCCCTTTGGGGTTGAGGTGATCAGGGGGTCGGATCGTGAAAAACTCCACTTTAAGAATTCCAAGTCAGCGGAACGAGTTTAAGAAAGCTGACAACTTAACTCCATGGGAGAAAAACATGTCATTATGCCGGTCGTTTTTACGTAATGGATTCCTGGTGTTGACCCTTATCACCCTTTTTCATTGTCCCGCGTTCGGGGCCGGGATGGAGAACCGCCAGACTGTGGAACTGAAGCTGGGGGAATTGCAGATTATTTCGACCCTGCTGCCTTTCAAACGGGTGGCAATTGCCTCTGATAATATTGCCGACGTGGTGGTATTGTCTCCCACAGAGGCTTATATCTACGGAAAAACACTCGGCTATACCAGCGTGATGCTCTGGCAAGAAGGCAAAAGCAAGACCATGCTTGACGTGGTTGTTTCTATTGACCTTACCGGGTTAAAGGAAAAATTCCACTATCTGTATCCGGATCAGCAGATCGAGGTCCACGGGAGTGAGACCGGCATCGTGCTTTCCGGCAATGTAAGCGGGCCGGAAATCGCTGAGCAGGCCGTCCGGCTGGCCCAGGCATACCTCCCAAAGGTAAAAGAAGAAACCTCTGAAATGCAGAAATTCGGCACCGGGTTTTCGGCCCAGATCCTGAGAGTCACCAACCTGCTCAATGTGAGCGGTATCCAGCAGGTCATGCTGGAGGTCAAATTCGCCGAGGTCACCCGCTCCTCCGGGAAGGACATCCAGGCAGGCCTGGCGCAAGGGAAATTGAAAAATTTTGTCGGCAATATCGGCATCGGAGACGCACTCTCTAACCTGGACCTTATGAATTGGCCCGGAATGATCACCCTGCCGTCTGGTTCTATAGGCAATATAGCAGAATTCGAAGGCTACCGCGCTCTGGTTCAGGCCCCGGATTCACTTTTAATGAATTTTGCGGACGCGCCCAACATTTTCTTTAATATCAACAACTTCACAGCAGCGTTGAAACTCCTTGAAGACGAGGGATTGGCCCGCATCATGGCCGAGCCGAGGCTGGTTACCCAGAGCGGCCATGAAGCGAGTTTTCTGGCCGGCGGCGAATTTCCCATTCCGGTATACGATGACGATGGAATCACCATTATTTACAAAAAATTCGGGGTGAGCCTGGCCTTTACGCCGTACATCCTCAGTAACGGCAAAATCAGTCTCCATGTCGCGCCGAGTGTCAGTGAACTTGTCAGCACCAGCATTATACCGGCCGGCATCCAGGGGGCCAATTTTATCGTGCCCAATCTGGCCACCCGCAGACTGGATACCAATGTAGAGCTTTACGACGGCCAGACCCTGGCCCTGGCCGGGCTGCTACAGGACAACCTGCGCGAGACCGTGACCAAAATACCAGGGCTTGGCGATATCCCCGTCCTCGGAGTGCTGTTCAGGAGTTCAAGCTATCAACAAAAGAAAACCGATCTGCTTATCACGGTCACTCCTCATCTTGTCAAACCTGTTGCCAAAGATTCTATCGTGTATCCGGGGGAAGAGATGACAATGCCCAACAGCTTTCAATTCTATCTGCTTGGGAAATTCGAAGGGAACAGGTCCGCGGCTGAAGTTGAGATCGGGGATGGCGGACTGGAGGGAGAATTCGGCCATCAATTGATTACGGATGATTGAATGTAAAGGAGAAGAGACCATGAAAAAATTGACTGTTATCCTCTGTTCCCTGCTGTTTCTGAGTGGCTGCGCGGCGTTGGAAGAAGCAGGTTATGTTGACCGGGAATTCGGCCTGGCAAACCGGGCCGCCATGGATCGACAGATAGCCTTTCCCGACAAGCAGGTTGTTGCCGGCCAACCACCGGAAGGGGTGCCGGGCATCAATGCCGAACGGATGATGACCAGCCATAATGACGGCTTTGGAAAATCGCCGAAACAGACTAATGTCTTTAAATTAGAAATTGCAAAGTGAAATTCATGAAAAAGCTGTCATCTGTTAGAAATTATCAGTTTGTAATAATGGTTCGCAGCTTTTAGCTGTTTAGCTTAACAGCTCAACAGCTCAATAGCTCGCCCGTAGGGCTTGTGAGGAACAGGTCATGAAGATTTTCAGTATGAACAATTCGGAAAAAGGCACATCAGCCGTGGAATTCGCTTTGGTTCTACCGCTTTTGCTGACATTGCTTTTCGGCACTGTTGAATTCGGTCTTCTCATGTATGACAAGGCCGTGCTGACCAATGCCTGCCGTGAAGGAGCGCGTTTCGGAATCCTCCAGGCTCCCAGGAAGACGAAGGAAGAGATAGAAACGGTTGTCAACCAATATTGCGCCTCCAACCTTATCACCTTTGGAGCAGCCACGACACCGGGAGTATCGGCCTTATACACCAGTCAAAACCGTGGGGATGATCTGACCGTCACGGCTACCTATCAATATAATTTTCTTTTTATGGATAATGTTATCAACTCCCTGATCGGCGGGACCAACCTGAGCTCTCGGGCAACCATGAAGTATGAATGAACAGGGAGGGAATCAGATGAAACCATTTTTGCCGCTCAAAAAAAAATTTGCTCAAGACCAGCAGGGCGCGGTTGCGGTCATGGTTGCAGTGGCCCTGATCGCCCTGTTCGGCATCGTGGCGCTGTCCATTGATGTCGGGTATATGTATGTGGCGCGCAACGAACTGCAGAATATTGCCGACGGCTCGGCCCTGGCCGCAACCAACCGACTGGGACAATTTTATAAAACCATGACGTATGATGAGCAACAGGCTTACGTCTGCGACACCAGTATCGACAGCGACAATGACGGCGTTGACGATCAAACCCAGATCATCGCCCTGGCCAAGGAGGTTGGGTTGAAGAATCAGGCAGCTAACCAGAATATTTCTATTCTTGACGCGGATATTATCATCGGTCAGTGGACACCGAGTACAAGTACTTTCACCCCTACTTTCAATCAACCTGATGCGGTAAGGATAATAACCCGCAGGGACAGCACCGCCAACAGTCCGATAACCACTTTTTTCGCAAAGATTATCGGCACTGACACCTTGTCTGTAACCGCCACAGCCACAGCCGCCCTGACAGGGCAAGGTACCGCGGCCCCAGGTGAACTTGAACTGCCGGTGGGTATTTCCGCATTTTTTTATGAAAACCCCGAGTATTGTGGTGACACTATCGCCTTTGCCCCCACAAACGATCCTGCTTCATGTGCGGGCTGGAACACCTTTGATATCTCTCCGGCCAGTATGAACAATCTTACGAGAATTATTAATGAAGAGGAAGGCTATGAGAATGGCGAAGTAATTACCGGAGAATCCGAAATGGAATTTACCGGCGCTGTGGGCAGCGCCTTTGATGAACTCTTGGAACTCTTCCGGCGTAAAGGGTATGATATTGACTGCACCAGTACTGTGCCCGGTGAGAGCAATCCAATAACGGACAATGACGGCAACATTGTTCTCGGCCACTGTGATCCTAATAATCCTGATACCCCCTGGTGTGCCGGCACGTGTCTATTGTATGATCCCGATGGTGTCCAGCTTGACTATGCGGACGGCACGCATAGGAACAGGCATGAATGGCTCACCACGGTTGTGGTCTATGACTCGCAGGACTGCGAAAACCCGAACCAGGCTATCAAAATCGTCGGTTTCTCCGAAGTATTGATGTATGATGTAAGGGAGTCGCCGGAAAACACAATCAAGGCGATAGTGATGTGCAACTATGTGGATTCCTCCGGAGACAGCCGGGGCGGAGGAGGTGATTACGGCACCAAAGGCAACATTTCGGGATTGGTGCAGTAAAGTGGGAATTTTTGGAATGACGAAAAAATAAATTGTTCCGTGTTTTTGTCCGAAGGGCATCATGTTGATCATGTTTTTTTGCGAACAGCCAAAGGCTGACAATTCACTCAATTAATGTCACAGAGAATCAACATAACACTGGCGGTAAACGACAACCGGCTGGCCGAGTCGGTTCAGGATATGCTGCGACAGGTCGCGGACGCGGATGTGACCTTGTGGAATGCCGTAAAACAGGCCGACAGGAAACCGGACATCATCCTGGTGGATGACGATGAGTCCGGCCTGGTTTTACGGAAACTGCCCGAGTTGCGCCGTGATTTTCCTGAAACATACATATTTGTTGTATCCCCGAACAAGAATCCGCAGCATATTGTCCAGGTTATGAAAGCCGGGGGCTCGGAGTATTTAATGGCCCCGATTGAAAAAGAATCCCTTTTAAACGCCATCAATGAGATCCGTGTAAAACTCGATGGTGAAGAAAAACCTTCCGGGTCGGTTTACAGTTTTATCAGCAGCAAGGGAGGATTAGGATCCACTTTTCTCGCCGTTAATACGGCAGAGGCACTGGCCCAGCCCCCAAAAGACAGCGTCGCGTTATGGGATATGAGTTTTCAGTCCGGCGACAGTTCCGTGCTGCTTGATATAGTTCCTGAAACCACGATTATTGATATCTGTAAAAATATTAATCGCCTTGATTTTGCGTTGATGAAAAGCGCCATGATGGGACATAACGGTATTGATCTGCTGTGCGCCCCAAAGCGGCCGGAGGAAAGCGAGGATATTACAGCGGATCATATTGACAGAATTCTCAACCTGATTACCAGGCTTTACAAACATGTAATCATCGACTGCACATCCATGTCCATAACCGACGGCACAATCAAGGCTTTTGAAGTTTCCGCCAAAATATTCATTGTCATTGATCTGTCTGTGCCCGCGATCCGGAACGGCGCCAGAATTTACGAGCTTATCCGGCAAATGGGGATTGATAAACAAAAGATTGAATTTATTGTCAACCGGCATGTCTCAAGCGGGACCCTTTCCATAGAGGAGGCGGAACGGACTCTGGGGAAACATGTCTTCTGGCTTTTTCCAAACGATTTTGACAGCGTGATTTCATCAATAAATAATGGCGAACCTTTGATCAACTCGGCTCCGCGCTGTGCTTTGTCCAAGAGTATTGTGAAATTCACTAATAAAATCAGCCATCCCGGAACATACAAAAAATCCGGGGGAACACGAAAAGGGCGGTTTTTCAGCCGCGCTTTTTCTTAGAGCCTGTTTGAAAATTCTCTTTTAAGTCCCCCTTTGCAAAAGGGGGATTTAGGGGGATTTCAATAAGTCAGATAAAATCCCCCCTAGCCCCCCTTTTGCAAAGGGGGGGATGAGTCTTTAATGATTTCATTTAACAGCTAACAGCTTATATTAGGAGTAACACGTGGCGCTGCGAGACTTGATCAGGAAATTCGAACCTGCCGCTCATGAAACTCACATTGACAATACCACTGTCAGGGATGATAAATTTTATGAGATTAAGCAGCGGCTTCATATCCGGATAATCGAGGAAATAGACTTAAACGCCCTTGACTCTTCCGGTTTTGATTCCGGTTCAGTCAGATCGGAACTCGTCGGAACGATTGAACATTTTCTCAATGAAGAGAAAATGCTGCTTAACGAACAGGAAAGACGGGCATTAGTGACGGAAGTTGCCGATGAGCTGCTGGGACTTGGACCGCTTGAGCCGCTCTTAAATGATCCGGGGGTTTCCGATATACTCTGTAATACTTACAAGTATGTCTATGTTGAACGAAACGGATTGCTGGAAAAGACCAACCTGCGTTTTGCAGACAACGACCATTTAAGGAATATTATCGACCGGATTATCTCACGGGTCGGACGGCGAATTGACGAAAGCACGCCAATGGTTGATGCCAGGCTTGCCGACGGATCACGGGTAAACGCCATCATCCAGCCGCTGGCGGTCGACGGTCCCATGATGTCGATCAGACGCTTTGCCGTGGAACCCCTGATGATGAAGGATCTGATCGCCAACAAATCCCTTACCCCGGAGATTGGCGAATTTCTCGACAACTGCGTGCATGCCAGGTTGAACATCATGATTTCCGGCGGCACGGGCACGGGCAAGACCACATTTCTCAACATTCTTTCGAGATATATTTCCGGAAATGAGCGTATAATCACCATAGAGGATTCAGCGGAACTCCAGTTGCAGCAGGAACATGTCGTCCGTTTGGAGACCAGGCCGGCCAGTATTGAAGGAACCGGTCAGATAGCCCAGCGGGACCTGGTGATCAACAGCCTGAGAATGCGGCCGGACCGAATCATTATCGGCGAGGTGCGCGGTCCCGAGGCCTTTGACATGCTTCAGGCAATGAATACCGGTCACGAAGGTTCCATGACCACAATCCATGCCAATACCCCGCGGGACTCTCTGACCAGGCTCGAATCCATGATTATGATGACAGGGATGCGCCTGCCGGAAAAATCAATGCGTTTTATGATTTCATCTGCCCTGGATTTAATCGTCCAGGCCACCCGTCAGACCGACGGCACCCGGAAAATAACCTCTATCTGCGAAGTGGTCGGGATGGAGAGCGATGTAATAACCCTGCAGGATATTTTTGTATTCGACCGAAAGGGGCTGGACGAAAACGGCAAAGTGCTCGGCCATTTCAGGGCAACCGGCATCAGACCCCAGATAAGCGAAAGGCTTGAAATGGCCGGAATTAAACTGGATCAAACCCTGTTTTCTCCAGACAGAATCTATACGTGACGAATATTTACAATCTGGGGCTACCAACGTAAAGCGGGACACTTTCCGCCATATTGGCTCTATGGTAGTTTTACAAGATGAACGTCGAACATCGAACGTCCAACGTTGAACATCGAATCAGGAAGTCGCTTCGCTCCATCTGATTAATAAAAAATAAAAGTACCATATTCAAAATTCGATGTTGAA
>JAYEGR010000136.1:0-8033 GCA_034659175.1 Thermodesulfobacteriota bacterium
ATGGCTACCAACGTAAGGCGGGACAGCCTGTAAATTCAACCAGTTAGCAACTCCTCAAATTTTGCTTGATTTTGGAATTGCCATAGAGCCAAAATGGCGGAAAGTGTCCCGCTTTAAGTTGGTAGCCAGTTTTATCTTCGCGCAAGTGGGCCTTGCAAATGAGCAAGTCAACGAGACCGAGGCGATCATCGTGGCCTCCGGTGACACTACACAGACTTCCACCATCATCTGGACTCGCAGTTCTACTTCCGGTCCCATTACCGTCGAACTTTCTTCTGAGCCAGACTTCAGTAAAATTGTGCTGACAGATGAGGAAATCGTTACCGACGCACTTGTTCCGGTCAAACTGGAAATCACCGGTCTCAGTCCCGCGACGCAATATTATTACCGTGTTACCGATAGTGACACACAGACCAGGTCCGGCAGGTTCCGCACTGCCACCGATGCAAGCGAATTTGTTGGGCTGCATTTCGGTGCTTCAGGAGACTGGCAGCAGGTGCCACCTTTCCCAACCCTTGTCAACATACCGGAACGTGACCTGGAATTCTTTATTAAACTGGGCGATACTATTTATGCTGATCTGGAAACCCCTGCGCTACCCGGCAAAGTGCAAGCCAGAACCCTTGAGGATTTCCGAACCAAGCAAAACGAAAACATATCCGGTCGCTTCGGTTACAACTTTATGAACGATTTATTCAGCTCCACATCAATACTGGCCGTAATCGATGATCATGAACTTGTAGACAACTTCGCCGGTGGAGCCTCTCCAGGAGATTCGCCGGACGCCCCCGATGTCCATCCGGAGGAACCGCCGCTGTTCACGGACCCTGTCAGATTCGTCAATGAAACTCTGGCCTATAAAGATGCCATGCAGGCATTTCAGGAATATCATCCCATCAAGGAACTTGTTTGGAGAACCCCCTTTGAACAACGTCTCAACCGCAAACCGAAACTCTATCGTTACCTCAAATACGGTAATGATGCTGCAGTGTTCATCCTGGATACCAGATCGTTTCGTGATGCTCAGCTTCCCCCGATCGTGGACCCGATTGATCCGGAACAGGTCCTGGAGTTCCTCGTTTCAACTTTTAATCCCAAGAGGAGCTTGGACGTGCCCAATTCCGCAGGCTCAGAAAGGATCTGCTGGATGCCGAGAGAAGAGAGATCACCTGGAAGTTCATTGTGGTGCCCGAACCGATTCAGAATTTCGGACCGCTTAATGCCGAAGACCGCTTCGAAGGTTATGCTTTCGAACGGACCCGCCTTTTGAGCCTTATCAAGAGGCGCAAAATCAAAAATGTGGTTTTCCTGTCTGCGGACTTTCACGGAACCATAGTTAATAATCTGGCTTATCAGTGGCTGCCTCCATCTGGTCCAGGTGGGGCACTCCCGCCGGTTTCTATTCCCGTACCTGCCTTTGAAATTGTCAGCGGTCCAGTTGCCTTTTTTAACGGTCGACTTGGCCCTACTGCGGTCAACCTTGCTGCGGCCGCCGGTCTGATTACGCCGAAGGAACTTGCTTTTTACAACAATCTGCCCGTCGCTCCAGACATTGACAGTGAGCCTGACGATAAAGACGACTTTGTTAAAAACTTGGTCAATGCTCAACTATCCATGCTGGAATACGATCCAATCGGACTCAACGATAATCTGCCTCAAGCGGAAGGTCTGGTCGATGCGGAACTCCTGGCAGGCGATTATTTTGCCACCCATGACTTTGCCTGGACTGAATTCGAGATTGATGCGGAAACCCAGGATTTGCTGGTTACTGTCTGGGGCACTGAGGCATTCAGTGAAGAAGACCTCCAGAGCGATCCCGATTCTGCTATAACTCAGGAGCCCTTTATAATCAGTCAGTTCGTGGTCCATCCTCAGAGTGCAAAAAACATATTCTATGAAGAGTAGAAAAAATCAGCTACGCAAAACGATTTTGATATAAAAACAGGGTATTAATGACGGAACTCAGCATATACAAAAGACAACGTAAATATTCGGCAGCACTCCACAGGAAGGCGATCAGGCTGCCCAGCATACCAAAGTATCGAAGTCCGCGCTTTATTGCTGATCAGCCTGTTACCTCCCTGTGAAGCGCCCCGCAGGAAGTGCCCTTGGGGTGCGCTGCCAAACATTTACAGTTTGGTGGTTCCAGCTATTTTTCGGCATCAAGCCGAATATTTACCTTTTTTCTCTTGCTTCACCCGATATTTTACATATTTACGTATCATTTCTGCGTATAAACTTACTGTATCAACTCAGTAGCCTCTAGCCCAGAAATGATTACCCCCAACAGGTTTTTTGTTTCAATTTACGGAATCTACTTATTTTGTTACTCCTTGGTTGTAGTTGTTTTGGAGGCAACTCAACCTTGGAGTAACAAATTGTTGTTCAGATGGCAAAGCCACTGAACTCTGACATTGCTCTTAGGGCAAGGTTTTCACTGCTAGAAATAAATGATACTGCCACTTCTTATGGATTATTTTGTAATTAAAATATCCCAAATCATACCACTTTTCTTCTTCCCTACAAATTCCTCCACTCGTCATGATAATATGAAGATGCGGACTATAAAGACCGGATCTCGCCCATGGCTCTCTTCATAAAAAACACACAGTTTTACTTGAGAAATAAATTTATTGTAATTTCAATTGGTTACGCTATTACTTCCCTATTTCTTCCGAGCTCTGAGTATACTTCTTGGCGCATGACAGGCAAAAACAACTCACACATCAACATTATTTGCAAAAAAAACACCTCCCTGTTACAATCCCGGCAAGTAAACGTTCACCATGTGTAAAAAAGGTTAAAATACTCTGCACATACCACGATCATGACCACTAAAGACCCTGTTTACCTCATTGACGGCACAGCTTACATTCATCGTGCCTATCATGCAATCGCCCCTCTTTCCAATAAAAAGGGACTTCCTACCAACGCGGTCTTGGGTTTCACAAACATCCTTCTACGGGTCATCCGTGAAAAGGAACCGCGTTTTCTGGCCATTGCCTTTGATGTCAAAGGCCCTACGTTCAGACATCAAATTTCCCCCGATTACAAAGCCGATCGTCCTCCCATGCCCAAAGACCTGGCAATCCAAATCCCGTATGTAAAAAAAGTCGTACAGGCCAACGGCATTCTTTGCCTTGAAATGGCCGGGGTTGAGGCTGATGACTTGATAGCAACCGCTGCCCGGTCGTTTGAAAAAATAGGCCGGCCGGTGGTCGTGGTCACCGGAGATAAGGATCTTCTTCAACTGGTATCAGACACTACCGCCTTCTGGGATCCCATGAATGACAGAACCATGACTCCACAGGCTGTGCATGATAAATATAATGTGCCTCCCTCCAAACTCCTGGATCTCTTTTCTCTTATCGGAGACAAGGTAGACAATATTCCCGGAGTACCGGGGGTCGGCCCAAAGACAGCGGAAAAGCTTATAAATGAATACGGATCTATTGAAAACCTTTTCAACAATCTTGCCAAAATCTCAAAAAAGAAACTAAAAGAAAATCTGACCGCAAATAGAGATCAGGCATTTTTCTCAAAAAAATTAATCCGTTTAAAAGAAGATGTGGAAATTCCCGAATCTCTTGAATCATATCAGCTTCCGTCGCCGGATGTAACAGCGCTCAGAGAGATTTACAGGGAGTTGGAATTTTCCAGACTCCTGAAATCCGAACTGCCTGCCCGGGATCTCAACAAAGAGGGGTTCAGGCTTGTACAAACAAACAATGAACTCAGTCGCCTGGTCAAACTTTTAAAAAAGGCGAATGTTCTGGTACTTGACACCGAGACCACCTCTCTGGATTCACTGACCGCGGATCTGGTGGGAATCTCTATATGTACCGGGACTGATCAGGCCTTTTACATCCCCCTCGGACACCGGGACAGTGACTCCAATCTGCTTGAAAATCAACTTGAGCCCGCCACGGTTTTAAATACACTTCGACCCTTTCTTACGGCCCCTGCCCTGCCAAAGATCTGCCACAACCTGAAATTTGACTACCAGGTCCTTGAAACCCACGGGGTCCGGCTTGCAGGCATACTGTGGGATACGATCATCGCCTCCTACCTGCTTGACCCATCTCGAAGAACTCACAAACTGGATGATCTCTGCCTCGAACACCTGGATCGGAGCCTGACCTCATTTGACCAAGTCACTGAAAGCGATAAACGTAAAAATTGTTTCGCCTATGTCACACTTGACAACGCAAGAGATTATGCCTGTGAAGATGTCCTGGCAACGCTACTTTTATGGGACATCTTCAGGCCCAGGCTTGAATCCCTTGACCTTTGGAAACTCTTCTCTGATGTTGAAATGGCGCTTGTCCCCATATTATCCAAGATGGAGCGGACCGGTATAATAGTAAACCCCGCAATTCTCAAAGAGATATCAGCCGAATTCAGCGACAAAATCTCAGACCTGGAGGAAAAAATCTACCACCTTGCGGGCGGCCCCTTTAATATCAATTCACCACGCCAAATCGGTGAAATCCTGTTTGACAGGCTGAAACTCCCGCACGGCCGCAAGACCAAAACAGGTTATTCCACGGATGTTAAGGTGCTTAAAAAACTTTCAGCCTACCACGAGTTCCCGGCGCTAGTGATGACCCACCGGAACCTGGCCAAACTGAAATCAACTTACACGGACAAGCTGAGTGGACTGATCAATCAAACAACATCCAGGGTACACACGTCGTTCAACCAGACCGTTACGGCAACGGGCAGGCTCAGCAGCAGCAACCCGAATGTTCAAAATATCCCGATCCGCACACCCGAGGGACAGCGGATCCGCGAGGCTTTCATCCCGGCGCCCGGACATCTCTTCCTGTCCGCGGATTATTCACAGATCGATCTCCGGGTACTGGCCCATTATTCTCAGGACAAGGCCCTGCTGAAGGCCTTCCGTGCCGGGGATGACGTGCACAAAACAACGGCTTCGGAAATTTTCCGGGTGAATCCGGAATTCATCACTAAGGAGATGCGGCGCGTGGCAAAGACCATCAATTTCGGCATTGTTTATGGGATGAGCGCCTTTGGACTGGCCGGCCAGCTAAATCTTTCCAAAAAAAAGGCGCGCACCTTCATAGACCGATATCTTGAACACTATTCAGGGGTAAAACGATTCATGGATGACATAGTCTGTCAGGCAAGGAAAGAGGGGTTTGTCACTACCCTTTTAAATCGACGCCGGCCGCTTCCCGAGATAAAAAGCCCGAATAAAAACCGCCGGGAATTTGCCGAGCGGACGGCAATAAACACCCCAATCCAGGGCACGGCGGCAGACATTATCAAGCTTGCCATGATCAAGGTTGACAGTGAGCTTGAAAAGACAAACCTGCATGCCGGGTCAGTCCTTCAAATCCATGATGAACTGGTCTTTGAAACGCCTGAACCGGAGATAGAACAGACAGCCGTGCTTGTCAAAAATGCCATGGAATCCGTCATGGACCTTGACGTCCCTCTGATAGTGAATATCTCTACAGGGAACAGCCTGGCAGCGGCTTAAGAATTAGAAATTTTTTTGACTCACAAGTCATAAAAAAAGGAAAAATAGAATTATGCTGGATTTTTTACGAAGAAAAGTTAAATCGCCATATATGCAGGCAATACTACTTATTATCATCCTGGTTTTTGTATTCTGGGGCACAAACATCGACAAAGGGGGGCGTCAGACCGTGGTGGCCACGGTTAACGGTGAATCCATCCCGTACGAAGATTTTGACAGGGCCTACAACAATGCGATTGACAGCCTTAGTAATCGATTCGGCGGAACTTTGCCCAAAGACCTGATTGACAGGGAACAGATCAAAATCCAGGTCATCAACCAATTGATCCGGGAACTCCTCATTCAGCAGAGTGCAAGGGAAATGGGCCTTCTGGCAAGCAAGGACGAAATAAAAAAAAGCATCCTTGAAAATGAGATCTTCCAGGTAGACGGACAATTTGACCAGGAAAGGTACGGACAGATTCTGACAGGGTCTCGCCTGACAGCCGATGATTACGAGGCTGGAATTGCCTTTGGTCTTCTGGCGGACAAGGTCACAAAATACCTTGGCCGGTTTGCCAGGGTCTCCCCTGGAGAAGAAAAGGAACATTTTACCTATGATTACCAGGAGAGCAAGCTTTTATATGTCACTTTCAATGCCTCGGATTTCAAGGAGAAAGTAGAATTTATTGATGACGACTTAAACAGCTTTTTCACTGAAAAACAGGACGACTACAGAACCCCTCCACTGATTAAAATAAAATATTTATCCTTTATATCAGAAGACAATTCAGATCTATTGGTCTCTGAGCAAGACACTGAAAGGTATTACAGGAACCACCTTGAAAAATACAGCAGGCACGAGGAACGGCAGGCACGCCATATCCTTATCAAGATCTCTGACAGTGATGAGGACGAGCAGATCAAGACAAAACAGGAACAGGCGGAAAAAATTCTTGAAATGGCCATGCAGGGCAAAGATTTTGGTGAACTTGCAAAAGAATATTCTGAAGACGGGTCCGCCTCGGCGGGCGGGGATCTGGGCTTTTTTTCCAGGGGCAGAATGGTCAAACCCTTTGAAAATGCCGTTTTTTCATTACAGGAAGGTGAGCTAAGCAAAGTGGTCAGTACGGAATTCGGCTTTCATATAATCAAGCTTGAAAAAATCAGGCCTGCAAGCGTCACGCCCATTGAAAAGGTCCGCGATGAGATCAACTCAATCATCATGCAGGATAAAAGCGGAGCCCTTGTCTTCCAAATGGCAAACACTGCCTATGAGAATATCATCCTTTCAGGCAGCCTGGCCAAATATTCGGAAACCGGGGAGGCGGTCATTCGGGAGACCGACCTCTTTTCAAAAAAATCACCGCCTGAAGGCATTACAAGAGACCCGTCATTTCTGGAGGCGGCTTTTAACCTGAAAAAAGGTGAGTTGAGTTCTCTGATCGAGATCCGGGGAGGCTACGCCATTATTTTTGTTGAGGATATCAAGGGTTCTGAAATCCCGTCTCTTGAGGAAGTAAAAGAGGATGTAAAAACCGACTTTGTGGCCGCACGGGCAAAAAATCTGGCAAAAAAAACTGCCGAAAGCCTTCTTGAAAAAATAAAATCAGGCGAGGATTTTGACGTCCTGGCAAAAAAACTGGGCGTAACCGTGAAAGAGTCCGATTTCGTGTCTCGAACAAAAAATAACAGCAAGGAACTTCCCTACAGTGTTACTGAAAAGGGATTCGGGCTTTCATCTCAAAAACCGTATCCAGACAATATCGAATCAACGGGAGCAACCTTCTACGTCTTTCGGCTGAAGGAAAAAAAGATGCCTGAAAAGGGTCAATTTGAAGGAAAACAGGAAGAACTTCGGAAACAGATGCTCCAGAAGAAAAATATCAACCTCCTTATTGCCTGGGCCGAATACTTGAAAAGCAGTGCAGACATATCAATAAACCCGGACTTTATTTAGTAGTCGATGGTTCCGGGTTCAAAGGCTCATTTGAAGTAAATGGAACCTTTGTAAACCCTGACCCAGCCCTATTCCTTGGGGCGTTTTTTGCCCCAGAACGGATCATATCCGAAACGATCCATCCACCAGTCTTCTCCTTCCAAGGGTTCATCTTCACCCGGAATCAGAGGGAAACGGTAATCTGAGCAGTATTCCATGAGAATCTTATAGGCTGCCGTCAACTCATGCATCTCGATATTGTTTTCATTGACGTTATCATCACGATTCGACACATCGGGATGATATTTCTTTGACATACGACGATAAGCCTGCTTGATCTCCGACAGGTCGGCTCGATCATCAAGTCCAAGGAGATTTTTGGCTGCAACAATCTTCTTCCATTCCGTCATCTTCACATCCCTCATTCAGGGCTCGCTCAAAAATAACTTCACATTTTCATGCGTCGATCCATCCCGCATGGATGCGTTGCTCGTCGGTTAAATAGCCCTGCTATTCGCCCTCCTCGCGCCTTGCCATGCGAGCGCCTCAACACCTGAAAATGTAAATTTATTTTTGGGCGAACCCTTACTGTCTTTTTTTCCAACTTTT
>JAYEGR010000137.1:0-2093 GCA_034659175.1 Thermodesulfobacteriota bacterium
ACATGCCGGAATGACGACAGGGATGGACAGTTACGTTTTGGTTTTTTCCAATTACGGTCTATGATTTAAATGCCCCCACCACACCCCCAACCGTAGGGGCAATCCCTTGTGGTTGCCCGTTGTTGTCTCAAATAATTTCCCCACTACAATACCTTCGCCAAAATTAAAAATTTGTTTTTTTGATTTGGCAGCATACAATATATAGTGTCCACAGCTTACTTATGCACACAATAAATTGCATCGCAGGCGTCGCATATAGCCTTAGAATGCCTAACCCGGATAAACTGGAAATTTTTAAAGGTACTGGATAAGTACCTTCACGAAAATATTTTCTAAGGTACTAAGATTAATTGTTACTCATAAAGGAAAATAATTCAAACTGTTTTTTATTCAGGGCGAAAGATTCGCGGTCCATATTTTTTTCCACATCCCTTAATACCAGCCGGCTGCGCTGAAGGCTTTTAGACTGAAGGTAGAAGGCTGAAGGGAAAAACTCTCAGACTAAACATGATTCCGGCAAAAGCCGGAGGTAGCGAAGGCTCCGATCCAGTGAATAGTCACAAATGTAATCCACCCCAATTTATTGAAAAGGAGGGGCATCGTTGACTTTGTTCCTGTTTGGCCCGCTCAAAATCAATAATTTTAGTGGTCACATCATCCCGCTTCCATTGTGGCTTTTCACTTGCTACTTGAGTAGTATCGGTATATTTTTTTTCCTGATTATAACGGATTTGGGGGAGCAAACTAAAAAGTCGCGAAATCAACATGTTAAAATGGCAGCAACTGAAGCATCAATAGTATGTCATTGGCCCGTACTATCATAACTCCTTGATTTTTCGTATTCGACTTTAATATTGTAGGTAATAATCGACCTGTCTCCCCCAAATCCGTTATAATCAGAATATTTTGAAGAATGCGGCAAATCGAATTATAAATCTGTGAACATTGGAAAAATCTTAAGCGATGTGGTTATTGAAAATGCAGCCATTGATAATCTCGACAGTGAATGGTTGTACAAATTAGAAGAAATGGGTATGAGTATAAATCAAATTATTAATATAAATAATAATAAGGCAACTTCAAATTCAACAGCAAAAGCCGAAGCCACAAACACGGTTTCATTGAAATTCAAAATATTTTCAATGAAACCAGGATGTTAAAGGAGGATATTGAGCGGGAGCTGAAGATTAAAAAAGTTCCGGAAGAAGAAATAGAATTGGCTAAAAGCGATGTTGAAGTTTTTGAAAATGCTTTAAAAAAAATTGAAACAGCAAAGAATAATAATAAAAAACCACCTGAAAAATCAAAGAACCGCCTTAAGTGTTTTTGGGAAGATTTATCAGATGAGAAATCAAGCCTTTATAAATCATTAAAGTTACTGCGCAAAGGAAAGGACTACGGGGTAAAAATAGCCGAAGCATATAATAAAATCGCAAAAAACACAGGTATGCCATCGGTTCCCCCTTTGGCCTTGGACGTAATTAATAAATTGTAATAAACTTGCTTAATAAATGAATGCACTGGGAAATCAGTTTGAACTTACAAATTATCCATGAAAAAATATCTTTATTCAGTCAAATGCTCAAGGGATATTCCAAGCGCTTTAGCAAGCTTACGAAGAGTTGCCGTTCTTGGATTTGCGTCAGGTTTTTCAAGTTTTGCATATGCCGGCTGACTCATTCCCGCCCGCTTAGCAACGTCGGTTTGCGTCAGACCAAGGTGTTCACGCCAAGCTTTAAGCAGACTATCACCTCTGACAACATTTGCTTCAACTATTTCCTGGGGAAACCACACATCAGATTCATCAGGGACATAGTTTTTGACAAGCTCCTGATAAACATCCCATGGGATTACGGCAAAGGCAAGTTTGTCGCCCTGTTTTATTACTTGCGGTTCAGTAAGTACGTTCATCGCGTTTTTTTACCTCCTGGATTGCAATTATTTTTATCCGGCCGTTAAAATCGAAAAAGACTCTGTAACGACCAACACGCAAACGAAAGTCATATAAATGTTTTTTCAAGGGCTTGACATTTTTGCATTCAGGGAAGTTGACGAGAGTTCGAGTTGCATCGGTGATTGCCATACGGTATTTA
>JAYEGR010000137.1:2193-7968 GCA_034659175.1 Thermodesulfobacteriota bacterium
AAAGACTCTGTAACGACCAACACGCAAACGAAAGTCATATAAATGTTTTTTCAAGGGCTTGACATTTTTGCATTCAGGGAAGTTGACGAGAGTTCGAGTTGCATCGGTGATTGCCATACGGTATTTAATTGGAATTTTTGCTAACTGTCTTTTTGCCTTTTTGTTCCATTTGACTTCATTCATGGTTTTATGATAACTAATTATAACCTTATGTCAAGAATAAATATAGCTTATTATGTCTTGTTAAGATAACCGTTCAGATCCCTCATCCTTTACCCCAGGATAAATTATGACGCTTGTTACGGCAAAAGCACTTGAAAAAACGTATATTGCCGGCGATATTACGGTCAGGGCTATACGCGGAATCGATTTTACCATTGAGCCGGCTTCCTTTGTTTCTTTTGTCGGCCCGTCAGGAAGCGGAAAAAGTACTCTGCTGAACATGATCGGTTGTCTTGACCCTCCAACCAACGGATTTCTTGAGGTCGCGGGTCAGGAGGTGACGCATTTCCGCTCAAAGGAGTCGGCCAGGTTCCGCGGTGATCATATTGGTTTTATTTTCCAGGACTTTAACCTGATTCCGGTGTTGACTGTTTTTGAAAATATCGAATATCCCTTGCAGATGGTCCAGAATTGGCCGACCGGTAAACGAAAACAGCGGGTTCAGGAGCTGTTGGAGGCTGTCGGCATGAAAGACCAGGGAAACAAATTTCCCAGTCAGATTTCAGGCGGCCAGAAACAGCGGGTCGCCGTGGCACGCGCCCTGGTGACCAATGCCAAGCTGGTGCTCGCTGATGAGCCCACTGCCAATCTGGACAGGGAAACAGCTAACCGCATCATTTCCCTTATGAAACAGATGCGGGATGAATTCGGCACCACCTTTATCTTTTCCACCCATGATTCCAAGGTAATGAAAAGCGCTGAAAAAATATTCACACTGGAAGATGGAAAGCTGGAACAACAGGCCAACGGTAAGGATTCGCCCAAAAATAAATTTACATTTTCAGGTGTTGAGGCGCCCGCATGGCAAGGCGCGAGAAGGGCGAATAGCAGGGCTATTTAACCGACGAGCAACGCGGCCATGCGGGATGGATCGACGCATGAAAATGTGAAGTTATTTTGGGGCGAGTCCTAAGGGATACAATCATGTTTAATATATTCAAATTTGCCGCTCGTAACCTGTTGCGTTATAAGAGACGGACTTTTCTTACCTCTATTCTGATCACGCTTGGAGTAGTGGCTGTGCTGATTTTTGTTTCCGTGTCCGGTTCCTTCAAGGCCATGATGATCGGCCAGGTCACGGATTCCATGCTGGGTCACCTGCAGGTTCATCACAAGGGATATCTTTCCTCCATTGACAGTCTGCCCTTGAACCTCAACCTGAACTCCAAACAGATTGCCAAGGTGAAGGAGATCCTGGACAAAAATGATGCTGTTAAAGCTTACTCCATGCGTATCAAGCTGGGCGCCATGTTCAGCAATTTTGCGGAAACAACCAATGTACGGCTCAACGCTGTTAACCCCGAACAGGAGATACAGACCGTCCCTATGCTTGCTGATCGCATCATCAAAGGGGAAAAAGACGGGCTCCTTGAAAAGGGGGAAATTCTTGTCCCTGAACTTATTGCCAAGGGGATGAAGGTCAAGATCGGTGACACTATTGTCCTGGTTGCCACCAACAAGGATGGGTCGGTGAACGGTCAGCCGTTTGTTGTACGCGGCATTCTGGAAGGTATTTCGGGTCCGGGCGGGAGGGATGGCTTCATTCACCTCGACGATGCCCGGGCGCTGTTGCGCGTTAATGACAGAGAGATCAGTGAAATTGCCATACGTTTAAAAGATATGGATCAGATGAATAAGGTGTTTGACGAGCTGAAGGATCAGCTTGGATCATTTAAAAATAAAATGGATAAGCCGGTTTTTGAATTGCATACATGGGAAAAGCTTTCACCATTTTTCAATATTGCCAGAATGATCGACCTGATGACCTTTTTCATCAAGATCATGCTGGTGGCCATTGTTCTGGTGAGCATCATGAATGTTATGATCATGGCGGTTTATGAACGTATCAACGAAATCGGCACCATTGCCGCCATTGGCACTGGGCCCGGCAAGATACTCTCTCTTTTTCTGGTTGAGGGTTTTCTGCTCGGCGTGGTCGGCGCCCTGATCGGTATTGTCATCAGCCTCATTACCATTGCCGGGATGAATGCGGCCCAGCTCAGTTTTGATTTCGGCCGCCAGAAAGGACTGTTGCTTTCCCCAACCATTGCCTCAAGTGACGTGTTAATGGTTGCGGTTATTGTTATCGCCATATCCGTTCTGGGCAGCCTGCAGCCGGCCTGGAAGGCAGCGAAAATGGATCCGATAACGGCTCTGCGTCATGTATAGAACATTCACAGGAGAAGAATATATGAAGAATAAAAAAGTTTTTTTCATTACATTTGGTTATATCGCCCTTGTCCTGCTTCAAGCAACGGTTGTCCTTGCCCTTGACGGCAACGAAATTCTGCGCCAAGTCGATAAAAATATGCAGCCGGAATCCTATGAGATGTACCGGAAACTGATCAATATAGAGCCTGATGGCTCTAAAAAGGAATTTGTCCTGTACACGGTCAAAAAAGGGCAGGATAAAATGGTGGCTCTTTTTCTTGCTCCGGCCAGTGAGAAGGGACGTTCCACTCTCCGTCTCGGTGATAACATGTGGCTCTATATTCCAAATGTGGGCAAGCCCATACGAATCACCAGTCTGCAGTCAGTGGTGGGCGGGGTATTCAACAACTCCGATATCCTGCGCCTGGACTACAGTGTGGAATATAATGCTGAGCAGATCAGCGATAAGGGTGATACCTACCTGCTTGACCTGAAGGCCAAAACAGTATCAGTTGCCTATGACCGGTTAAAGATGCAGGTGGATAAAAAGACCTTATTGCCGACCGACATTGAATGTTATGCAATCAGCGGCATGCTGATTAAAAGCCTTCATTATACGAAAATAAAGGATTTTGGCGATGGTATTGTCAGGCCGTCCATGCTTGAAACGGATAGTCCGCTCCACAAGGGATACCGGTCTGTGATGATATTTGCCAAAGTCAAGAAAAAGGAACTGGAGGATGAGGTTTTCAGCCTCAATTACCTGTCCAAAGTTGATGAGCTGCGATAGAACAGGTCAATATTTAGCATGGCTCCTGTCCTGCCTGTTAATCATCTCTCCCGCTCTTGTTTACGCAGATGAGGAATTCAGTTTTGAGCCGGAGGAGTTTGAAAAAAAAACTCTGGAATGGGGAGGCTATACAGAGCTGAAATGGGAACATATGGATATAAACCATGGTTCCGCTTTTGCCCGGCTTAACCTCTCCGACCGGCCCATATCAACACTGGATCGTTTCAGCGGCAGTCTGCAGATTGACGGTTACTACGCCAAAGAGATAATCAGCTTTAATTGGCTTTTTAAAGCTTTTGCCCAACAGGATGATCTTGGCTGGGCGGACATGGTGGATGTTTATAAGGCATATGTCAGCATTAAACCGGCGCCTTTTTTTACTGCAAGCCTGGGTAAAAAATTATACAGGTGGGGCAAGGGATATGCATGGAACCCGGTCGGCTTTATTAACCGTCCAAAAGACCCCAATGATCCGGAAGAGGCGTTGGAGGGCTACGCGACAGCCGAAATAGATCTTATAAAAAGCCTTTCGGGACCATTGCGGACTGCGGCTTTTACAGCAGTGATTTTGCCGACATGGAAGGATGTGAATGAAGATTTTGGTGAGATAAACAATATAAATCTGGCACTCAAACTCTATCTCCTGTACAGGGATACGGACATCGACCTTACCTGGTACACGGGTAACAGCCGTTCAACCCGCTATGGTCTGGATTTTTCCGGAAACCTGGCGCCGAATTTTGAAATCCATGCAGAGCTTGCCTATATTACCAGCCAAAAAAGACCAATCCTTCAGCATGCCGGCTCTTCCCTGATCCGGGAAACCGCGGCGTTTTCCTATCTCCTTGGTCTCCGCTATTTATCTAAAAATGATATAACCACTATTATTGAATATTATCACAATGATGCCGGGTACACTGAAGAGGAGGTGGCCCGGTTTTTTCAATTTGTTGCAGACGGTGAAAACCAATTTTTTGCATCAGGCAGTGATGTACTTCTTAAAAAAGCAAGAGAGATGAGTCTGCAAGGTTACGGCAGGCCGCAGCCTGGCCGCAATTATCTCTACGCAAGATTCACCCAAAAGGAACCCTTTGATATTCTGTACTTTTCACCCGGCCTTACCACAATTGTCAACCTTGATGACAAAAGTTTCTCTATAATCCCGGAGCTTATTTATACAGGATTTACAAACTGGGAATTACGGTTGCGTTTTTCCTACCTTAATGGCGGAACATTCACCGAATATGGCGAGAAAATGAACAGCAACAAGCTGGAATTGCGAGTGCGCTATTTTTTCTAAGGGTCTGTTTGAAAAGTCAATAAATGCGGCATCGTAGGGATCCAAAATGGGGAAAAATGATTTCCCCATGGCCATTTTTCTAAAAATACGGCATTACTTTGGAGCTGGACAATCCAAAATTTTCAAAGGTGCGCTTTTAAGTCCCCCTTTGGCAAAGGGGGGGATCAGTCTTTAATGATTTCATATGGTTATGCGAACTTTGGACTCTCAAGATACTAACTTATGTCTCAGGATTAAGAAACAGGTGTAGCGCAATGTTGATAGAAGTATCAAATCTAACAAAAAAATTTAATAGTCTGACAGCAGTTGATGACATCTCCTTTGCTGTAGAAGCAGGTGAAATCCTTGTATTACTTGGCACAAGTGGTTGTGGAAAAACAACAACCTTGAAGATGATTAACCGACTTATAGAACCGACGTTTGGAGAGATTAGGATTAAAGGGGAAAATGTTCAAACGCAAAAATCTGAAAAATTAAGAAAACGAATCGGTTATGTGATTCAAAACATCGGGCTTTTTCCACATTATACGGTGGAAGAGAATATAGGAATTGTTCCAAACCTTTTGAATTGGGATAAACAACGCATTACCAGGCGAACTTTAGAACTTATGGAAATGGTTGGTTTACCGCCCGATGATTTCCGAAAACGCTATCCGGAAGAACTCAGTGGTGGACAGCAACAACGAGTAGGGCTTGTTAGAGCCCTTGCAGCTGATCCACCGATTGTGCTTTTAGATGAACCTTTTGGGGCTTTAGATCCAATCACACGAAGGCAAATTCAAAAAGAATTTAAAACTTTGGAAATGTTGCTGAATAAGACCATAATTTTGGTGACTCATGATGTTTTTGAAGCCTTTGAGCTTGCCGTTAGAGTTTGTCTGATGGATCAGGGAAAAATCCAGCAGATCGATTCAGCGAAAGAAATGCTTTTCACACCTAAAAACGAATTTGTCAAGGATTTCTTCCAAGCGAATCGTTTCCAACTTGAATTAAAAGTACTAACCTTAAAAGATATACTTCCTGAAATTAAACCGAAAGAAACCTCTCATGAGAATATTAAAACATTTGAAGAAACCACAAATTTACTGGATGTTCTGGAGTCTATCGAACATACTTCTTTAACGCAATCAATTTTTAGAATAAAAGATACTCGAAATAACCAGGTTGTAGAAACGACTTCTGAAGAAGTTATAGCAGCATTCTACAAAACCAGATCTAAGTTATCGAAATGAACACCCTTAAAGTTTTTATTGATTTCATTCTTTCCCATCAGGAAGAAATTGTTGAACAAACGATTGAACATATTGGTTTG
>JAYEGR010000138.1:0-7726 GCA_034659175.1 Thermodesulfobacteriota bacterium
AGACAAGGTTGACAAGAGATTGGTGATTGCTCAATTTATGACCAATTATGTGGATTTCATGCATAATCGAAAACAACTTTCAGTCCTGAACCCTGAAAACCCTGAACCCTGAAAACCCTGAACCTATGAATGATTCCCAATTATCAAAAACCATCTCAAACGCGCTACTGTCTTTGGGCGAAAAATATCGGACCCTTTTATCGCTCTATTATGGAATTGATAACGCTGAAAAACTGTCGCTTGCGAAAATTGCCAGACATCATCTTAAGATGCCCGGCAGCAAAGCCGTTTTTTTTAAGGATAAGGCCATTCATCAATTGCGGCGTCCGGTTCTTGTCAGGCCGATTGCGGAATCATTAAAATTGTTAACTGATGACATTTGGAAGCATGTATCTGAACCCGCGGGTGATACTTTGCGGGTTGTCATGAAAAATGACGCAAATATACCTAAATTCCTGTCGTTGCCCGGGCCGGTGCTTCTGGCCCTGCGCTGCATGTACTCGAATAATTATGGTAACTGGCTTTCTGAATATTTTCCTGAAACATCTACTGCATGGTTTAAAAGTGATTATCCGGCCGATCTTGTTTTAAAAGCCCACGACCGGTTTGTCAGGATCAGCCGGGATTCTTCCTTTCCAATCCAAATAAGTTTTCTTATGAAGCAGCTTGGAATCGACCGAGATCTTGTCAAACAGATTTTGGCCATATGCCCCGATAATTACTCGATTTATGGAGACTACGTTGCAAAGACCCCACTTAGCAGCAGCGCTTTACGCAGTATCCGTATCCATTTGCTTCTTTCCTGCAAGTATAGGGAACCGGTCACGATAAATACTATTATTGAGGACTATAACTCCCTTTATAATGATGCGAAACTTACACCTTCCATATCTGAAAAGATTCTGGCCCGTCATTCCCATTTATTTCAACAAACCAATGGAAGCAGTTGGAAAAGCGTTTGCATGGTCGGTTCAGATAATAATGCAGCGCCACACAAACCCCGATCCGGTTATTATTTCAGCAGGGTGTGGCCGGAAACCAAAGCTGCCCAAGTTATCATAGAGATTCTGGAATATGAAGGTATATGTAGTTATTCCACACTTATCGATTTTTTTAACAAGATTGCGGGTGACAAATACTCAATGGCCAGTGTTACCCCTATATTGATGCTTCATAAACAAATTATTAAATTTGCGCCGGTATATTACGGTCTTCACGAGCATTTAGACCTTGTCAAACAGAACACTCTCCCGCCGGACATGCTTTTGACCGTAAAAGACTGCCGCAGATACATATACACATGTTTTGCCGGTGATCCGACAAATACCTATCCATTGTGGAACGCAGCCATGGGAAAAAAATGGTATGAAATGGCGGAAGCGCTCCATGATTACCAACTGCGGTATTCCTTGCTGTATGTTTCCGATCCAAGGCTTTGGCCGGGAAATGAAAATGAAAAAAAAAGGTGGGTCCGCGAAAAACAGATCAATGGCCGATATTATTTGTCCGACAAGACGCCACGACAGCCTCTTTGGAATAGAATACCGACCCTTCAAGAACTGCTTGTCCTTATGCTGTTGATTAAGCAGACCGGTTCCATCAACTGGCTCAGGATCAATTCCAAACTTAAAATCCATCCTTATAACAAGCGTCTCTCACCCCCTTGCCTGGCCCTGCTTATTAACTTGAGGATAATTGATCCGGAGAAACACTGGCAGAAGAGACACCAAAAGGGATCGGATTGCGAAATAATAATTGATCAGTGTGTTGAAGAGATCAGCAAGAAAGGCTTTTTACACTGGGACGACCCGGTCGGTATCGCTATCCGCCTGCGCATGGCGGATAGCTTGACCAAAAACGATCATGGGTGGGTGCCCACCAGGGAACTGTCGCTTTTAATCATGGCAATAGACAACCAGGACATTTCTGATAAAATCAAGGGGTACCGACGCCTGACCGCAATAAAGACGTCAGACATAAATGACATCAGTGAAGCGAAATCCAATCCGCAACAGATGACACTGTTCTGATGTTACACTTTATAGCCTACATCCTTCGGCAACCCGTCCTGCTTTGCAGCGGCCTTGGCCAATTCGTCGCATCGCTCATTCATCGGATTTCCGGCATGACCTTTTACCCATTTAAAGGTGATATCCAGGTCCCGGGTAAGGTTAAGCAGTTCAGCCCAGAGGTCCGGGTTGACGGCCGGCTTTTTGTCGGATTTGATCCAGCCCTTTTTTTGCCAGCTTTTTGCCCATCCTTTGTTGATACCGTTTACAACATAACTGGAATCAGAGTAAAGAGTCACCGGTTTATCCCTGTGTTCCAGTTCCCGAAGGGCCACAATACAGCCCATGAGTTCCATGCGGTTATTTGTGGTCAGTCTATACCCGCCTGAAATCTCTTTTCGCTCGCCATCACTGTTTAAAGTCCTGCTTGTATAAATTTGGACGACCCCATATCCACCGGGGCCTGGGTTATTGATGGCGCCGCCATCGGTGTAAATCGTCACTTCTCCGGTTTTGGGGGAGGTGTTTGCAAGTGACTGTTTTGCCTTGGTGTCGGTTTTTTTCAGGCAAGGTCTGTATGTCGGTTTTTTCATCCATGCTTCGGCTTTTTTTCTTGTGGGAAACCCTTTATATACGGCTCCGGCGTATCCTGTCACCTGTGCCTGTGCGTCCGGCCAGTTATTATAAATTCCTGGTTTACGACCGGATGCAATTGCATAAAATTTCTTCTTTGTTGCCACTTATTTCGGCTCCATCCCTTACAAACATGTACATGGCAAACCCTTAAGGAGGGTCTAAGAGGCTGATAAAATCGCTTCAGCCATACGGACTGCCTGAACTGTCATCTTTACGTCGTGCACTCTTAAGATTGACACGCCGTTCATAACACACATTGCTGAGATAGCGGCCGTGACGGTATCCCTTTTATCCACGTCAAGGTCCAATACGGTTCCGATAAACGATTTACGGGAGTGACCCACCAGAATCGGGTATCCGAGTGAGTGAAACATGGTAAGATTTTTTAAGATGGTGAGATTGTGGGTAACGGTTTTGCCGAATCCAATGCCGGGGTCAAGGATGATTTTATCCCTGTTGATTCCTTTGCTTTCCGCCCAGTTTGTTCTTTCTCGGAAAAAGTCTCCAATCTCCGCCATAACATCATCGTATGTCGGATCGGCCTGCATATCCCCTGGTGTGCCCTTCATATGCATGATGATCACAGGAACACCGGCCTCACGGATCACGTCCGCCATTAAAGGATCAAACCGGAGCCCGCTGATATCATTTACAATATCCGCGCCCGCGGCAATCGCCTCTTTGGCCACTGCAGCCTTGGTAGTGTCAATGGAGATGGGAATGGAGTGATGTGCTCTGACGGCCTTAATGGCGGGAATCACACGCAGGAGTTCTTCATCCAAAGGAACAG
This sequence comes from Thermodesulfobacteriota bacterium, assembly GCA_034659175.1. Taxonomy (GTDB): domain Bacteria; phylum Desulfobacterota; class Desulfobulbia; order Desulfobulbales; family DAOVYS01; genus DAOVYS01. Next base: position 3,436 of record JAYEGR010000138.1, read on the forward strand.
GTTCTGAAAAGGGTTTTGAGGACTCGCCGCCGACATCAATGATATCCGCCCCGGCGCCAATCATATCCTCAACCCTGGCTGATACCGCTTCCCGGGTCAGGCACATCCCGCCGTCGGAAAAAGAATCCGGAGTGACGTTCAAAATGCCCATGACACGGACACGTTTCACATTGTCCGGGTTTTGACTTGTCGGAGTGAGATTCAATTGATCTAGGCGTAACCGTTTAGAGAGGTTTCCTGCTTAGCAAACTCCTCCGTATGTAATCGTTTACATCTAGGCTGCGGCGTAGACTTCGATAATAGCATCAATATCATCCGCTACCAGGGTTTCCTTTTCAAGGAGTGCCTCGGCAAGGTCTTTTAAGGTTGTCAAATTTTCGGTGAGCAGATCAGTGACCTTTTTTTGGGAGGAAAGCACGAGTTTTGTAACCACCTCGTCGATTTTAACGGCGGTGGATTCGCTGTAATCACGGTGTTTTGCGATTTCCCGGCCAAGAAAAATCTGTTCTTCCTTTTTACCGAATGTGATCGGACCGAGTTCTTCGCTCATTCCCCATTCGCAGACCATTTTTCTAGCGATCTCCGTAGCCCTTTCGATATCATTTCCCGAACCGGTTGTGATCTCGTTAAATTTTAGCTTTTCTGCCACCCTGCCTCCAAGCAGTATGCAGATATTATTCAAAAGATAGTTCTTTGCCTGTGTATGCATTTCGTCGATCGGAAGCTGCTGCGTCAGACCGAGAGCTCTGCCCCTCGGGATGATAGTCACTTTGTGAATAGGATCCGTGCCGGGCAACAGCTTGGCCACCAGGGCGTGCCCGGCCTCGTGATAGGCTGTAATCTCTTTTTCCTTTTCCGTAATCAGCATGCTTTTACGTTCAGCGCCCATCATCACCTTATCCCTGGCCCTTTCCATATAATCCATGTTCACCTTTTCCGCATCAAACCGGGCAGCCAGTAAAGCGGCTTCATTTATCATGTTTTCAAGATCCGCTCCTGTAAATCCAGGGGTTCCCCTGGCAATGACTTTCCAGTCCACGTCATCGGCGATCGGGACTTTTGCACCGTGAACTTTCAGGATTTCTTCCCTGCCCTTTATGTCAGGGATGGGCACAATAACCTGCCTGTCAAAACGGCCGGGCCGCAGCAACGCCGGGTCCAGCACATCCGGACGATTTGTTGCTGAAATAATGATCACGCCTGCGCTTGATTCAAAACCGTCCATTTCCACCAGAAGCTGATTCAAGGTCTGTTCCCGTTCGTCGTGGCCGCCCCCGAGGCCTGCCCCCCTGTGCCGTCCCACTGCATCGATTTCGTCAATAAATATGATGCATGGCGCGTTTTTCTTGCCCTGGTTGAAGAGATCCCTTACCCTGGATGCCCCGACACCCACGAACATTTCTACAAAGTCTGATCCGCTTATTGAAAAAAACGGAACTTCGGCCTCCCCGGCAATTGCCTTTGCCAGCAGAGTTTTGCCGGTTCCAGGCGCACCTGCCAGGAGTACGCCCTTGGGAATTCGACCGCCCAGTTTGGTAAATTTTTTCGGATTTTTTAAGAAATCGATTATCTCGGCAAGTTCTTCCTTGGATTCATCAATGCCCGCCACATCTTTGAAGGTGAACTTGCTTTCTTCAGAGTCCATGCGCCTGGCCCGGCTCCTGCCGAAAGACATTGCCTTTCCTCCGCCCATCTGCATTTGCCGCATGAAAAAAATCCAGACGCCGATAAGCAGCAGCATCGGAAACCAGGAGACCAGGATTGTGATATACCAGGGAGTTTCTTCCTTCTTTTTGACCTGGATGTTTACTCCGGCCTGTCTGAGCTGGGGAATGAGTTCGACATCCTGTGGAGCAATGGCCTTAAAAGAACCGCCCGCGGTTGATGATCCCGTGATTTCATCGCCCTTTATAATTACCTGGCTCACAGCGCCTGATTCAACGCTTGACATAAAATCACTGTAGCTCATTTCCACAAGCTGGATCTGCGGCTTATTAAAGAGGTTGAAAAGCACGATCATGGTCAGACCAATCACAAGCCACATTGACAGATTTTTATAAAACGAATTCAAGAGATTTCTCCTAACCCAGATAAACTGGAAATTTTTAAAGGTCCTGGACTATTTTTATCTTACCCCTCTGAGGGGTATAAGTGCCTTAAAACATGTGGCACCGCAGGAGTCACATATGATTTAGGATTTTTTTGCCACAAAAAAATAAGAAAATTACCACTAAGGCACTAAAGAAAAAGTATTGTTACAAAACATCACTATGATAAGTCATCAAGACAAAAAAGTCCAGTCTCCAGCCTGAAAAGAAAGTGAATTTAGCGTAAAAGTTTACATACTGAGGGATCTGCTAAATAGGGGGCGCCTCTGAACGGTTACGAAAAATTACTATACCCCAATAAATGGAATTTTTTACAACGCCATCAAAAATACTCCTGTATTGATTTGACCTCCATGTTCTTTCACCCTTTTGTTTAATTTCACCCAGTTACGAGCTGCGTATCACATTGGCCGGTAATGTTGCTTGTTTCCAGTGATACCCGCCGTTTTGGAAAGCCTCAGTGCATGACCGAGGTTTTCAGTTTACAAACTCCTTCATTCTTTCCGCATTTTAAGCATTTTATTTCCGAGTTTATTTGAAATAATCTTGAAGATATATCTTTTTTGATATATCTTCATGGATATGAATGGTAAAGAAATCATAAAAATACTCAAGCAAGGTAATTGGCAAATTGTTCGGGTGCGAGGTAGTCATCATTTGCTGTCCAATGGTATCAAAACGGTTTCTGTGCCTGTCCATGGCAAGAAAGACATAGGCGTTGGCCTGTTAAGGGCAATCGAAAAACAAACAGGAGTAAAGCTGAAATGAAAATCGAATACCCGGCGCAAATAAAAAAAGAAGAAGACGGTATCTTTTTTGTCTCATTTCCCGACATTGAAGAGGCCATGACCCAAGGGGAGACCATGGAGGAGGCCCTTTTTAACGCTTCTGAAGTTCTTACCCTTACCATGGAATATCGTCTTGACGAAGAGCAGGAAATCCCTGAACCTTCTCAGATAACAGGTAGCGATATTCATTTAATTTCACCCGGCGCAAAGGTACAGGCTGCCCTTCTTGTCCGCAAAGCACGGGAAGGCAAGTCTCTTGCCGACTTGGCCAGAACGCTTGAGACTTCATGGCCATCAGTTAAGCGGTTGGAAAATCCGCATAACTCGCCAACCCTGAAAATGATTGACAAGGCAGCAGCAGCTCTGGGCAAAAAACTTGTTTTAAGTTTTGAGTAATTATTTCCGAGGTTATTCAAATTCATTTTTCCAAGGGTAGTTGTAGCGGCTCGCAATCATAAAGGGAGCATTCGCATTTTCTGACAACAAGCTGAAAAATGAAAAAATGTTGCCTGTGACTTAAAATTTCAGGTGTTTTTACTCTCACCGAGTGCTGATTCTATCAAAAAAGAAGCATATGGTCTTGTGAATTCCTGTTCTGTCAGAAATTGCGAATGCACCCACGAAGAGAGACACCCCCTGCACTCTTTAACCCCAAAAAAACACAGTTCATAACCATAGTTCATATCAATACCCAATCGGCTGCTATCACGTCATTTTTTTTATTTAACCGGCCAAAAAAATCTGGCCTGTGGTGAAGCTGTGAGGTAGAGTAATTGATGTTCCGGATTGCAGGAACTATGTTTATGATTCTTCAAAAAGTAGTGTTTCAAAAGAGGTGTCTGGTTCAAGCACTCATTGGCACAACATAGTGACTTTACGTTGCATCTGAGCTTTAAGCCGGGCTTGAACGACAGGGTCTTTGTTCATATGTATCCCACATAAATAAAGCCAAGCGCAACATATTTGAAGAGAGAATGAGGATAAAAAATGGAACCTGCAAAAATTGCTGAGGAGATAAAATCTTTGCCGGTAGAGGAGCAGAGAGAAGTTATTGACTTTGTGGCTTTCCTGAAAACGCGTTATCCGGTTTGGCGTACTATCGGGAAAGATAAACAAACCAAGCAAATAATGGCCGAACTTAAAACCAACCCCAAACATCTAAGGCGGGTGATACCCGCAACCCAAATTTTTAAAAATTGCTTTGTCCAGTAAATCCGTGTCACCTCGCTTTCAGCTTATGTCAGCGGGGTGCGCCAAAAAATTTCTTGTTTTTTTGACAGGGTTTCAGGAGTAAGGTACTAATGACTAAAAATTCTCATCCCTACATTGCCTTTGGGAGTCGACTTAAGGGAATCCCTGAAGTTCTTACACTGGGAGTCAGACCCAACTTTCCAG
>JAYEGR010000139.1:0-7701 GCA_034659175.1 Thermodesulfobacteriota bacterium
TTATGGTAAATTTTTCTCAGGTATTGCTCCAGAACCAATCAATTGGATTATTGAGTATCAATGATTTGAAAACATGGTTTAGAGGCCGTAAATACGTACAAAAAGTATTAAAATTGTTTCCGGAAAATGCAATACCTTCGCCAATTTCCATTTTAGTGTTTTTTTGCATTAAAACGCACAACATATTGTGTACAGAAGTAAGTTGTGGGCACTATATATTGTGTGCTGTTAAGCAAAAAAAACAAATTTTTAATTTTGGCGAAGGTATTGTAATGGGGAAGTTATTTCGGCCTCGTTCCTTATCTATTGTTGGGATATATTGTACTTTAAAATACACCACATGGCCCGCACACCGTCTCTCCAGCCGATTTTCTTTCCCTGCTCGTACGTCCTGCCGTAATACGAAATCGGGACTTCATAGATTCTCAACTTCTTTTTCGACACCTTGGCAATGATCTCAGGTTCAAAGCCGAAACGGTTTTCCTGAATCTTTATGCCTTCAAGCGCGGTTCTCGTAAAGGCCTTATAGCACGTTTCCATATCCGTCAAATTCAGGTTAGTAAAAAGGTTTGAAACAAAGGTCAGAAAACGGTTACCTAAATAGTGCCAAAAGTAAAGGACACGGTGCGCGCCGTGGCCTGCAAAACGAGACCCGAACACAACGTCCGCCTTCCCAATCAGGATGGGCCTCAAGACGATTGAGTACTCATCCGGATCATACTCCAGGTCAGCGTCCTGAATAATGACTATATCACCTGTCGCCCCGGCAAAACCAGTCCTTAGGGCCGCGCCTTTACCCATGTTCCTGTCATGATAAAGTACCTTGATTGCTGAATCATTTAATTCCTTTAATAAATCCCTTGTTCCGTCTATGGAACAGTCGTCCACTATTATTATCTCTTTGGTGTACGAGGTCGCCATTACTGCCTTGATAGTTGCCTGGATGGTGTCCCGCTCGTTGTACACCGGTATGACAACAGTCAGTGTGAAATTCTCTTCAGAGATAACGGTTGAATCTGTTTTCATGCGTTTGCCTTAATCGCGTTAAGTATTGAACGGAGGGCCGATACGGACAACTGGCCCGGAGCCGTGATTTTTCCGGTGTCGGAAGCGGCATAGGTCATAAATCCTCCCAGTTCCAGAGTAGCCGCCCTGCTGATCACTCCCGCTTTACCCATACTAAACGCAATCAGAGGAAAATTCGCTTCGGCTGCCGATAACTGCAGATTCAACACCTTAAGCACATCCTGATAAGTGAGTGCCGTGCACACAATCTTTCCTACATCAGCCCCGCTCTCGGACTGGTCCTGAAATATTCGCTCAAGGTCGGTTACTGACGGAGTCCCGGAAAAATCGTGCCATGAGATGATCACCCTGGTATTGCTCCCGTTTCTCACCTCATTCAGAATACGTTCCCGCGAGGAGCGGTCGGATCTCAGTTCAATATCCACAAATGCTGCACCCGCCCGGACGGCCTCCAGCAACAATTTGATTCTCTCCTCTTCTTTACCGGAAAACAGACCTCCTTCCCAAACCGGCCGGTTTGTAAAAAGAAGCGGTGTGGTAATCGCATCCATAAAAGGGGCAATCCCGGGATCCGAGATGGAGTCAAGCCGGATTTCTATAACGTCAGCCCCTTTTTCAGCCTGTTTTGCCGCAGCAATCGATTCGGCTAATGTGTCAAAGCCGATTGAGACACATACTCTTCCGCCCACAGCTGAGTCACCTGACAACTCGTTCATATTCTCCTCCTGACTAATCAGCTACCTGGATCAGGACAAAAAGTCAAGAGGAAAGCATAAAATTTCTCCATGCAGTCAAAATGACGGGTTTACCGGGACGGACTTTTTGCCGTGTATCACATTTCGTTTGACCTGATAAGCCATCCGAGATAAAATCACTCATCTTGTAAAAAAATCCATCTCTTCCCCCCTGACACTATGAAATCATCATGACTCGAATTCACACCACACGAAAATCCGGAAAAGGCGCCACTATCATTATCCTGCTTGCAGCAGCAATCGTTCTGGGAGTCTTGTACCTCAAATGGGACGATCTTGTCGGAACAAGAGGTGAAATGGCTGTGGACGAGGAAAAGCTCAGACTGGAGAAAAAAATCGAGCTGCTGGAAAAAGAGATTTCAGACCTGGAAAAAAAACTCGGCCCGGCGCAGGTTGACTCTGAGGCATATCCTTCTGAAGAAGAGCCTGCGATTTTGCCGGAACAGGAGACAACACCCACTGAGAATCCGGTGAAAAGTCGGTGCAGGCAACTGACAACAGCCATGCCTGATTTTTTTAGACATCTTGACGAACAGGACTATATCAAGGCATATGAACTTGAAGGAGGCGCCCGGAAGACCTTTGCAAACATCATTGAAAAGCTGATTGCCAACCCGCCTAAGGTTGTGCGGGAAACAGACAGCCTTTTCATGATTTTAAAAAACACAACCCACTTTTTCAGGGTTCTCGGCAAAAAAAATATGTCCCTGCTTAAGGAAATCATGGCCCAAGAAACGGACATGATCGAGCCGACCCTGGCCCTTTTTTACGAATGGTCGATTATGGCGGGGCAGTGTGAAAAAAACAAGGTCGCCATCAGGCTGCCCATTGAGACCCTTTATGAATATGCCGGTTTTTTTTTGAATACGCTGGGCGGCCAGTCCTACCTCTTCAGAAGGGAGTCACGGATCCGGACCCTTGTTAAATATTACTGCGTCCTGATCCTGGACCGGACCAACACCTTGGTAATGAACAAATACGGGATTGACATAAGATATCCTATCAATACGACCATCCAGGAAATGGAACCTGCCTGGAAGCTGGTACACAAGGATGAATACCTGGACACGCTTTACAACCTAAAGGCCAAATATAACTCTCAATATGACCCCCTTGAAAAACAATGAAAATTCATAATTCCTAACCCGTCTAGCCTTCTCCTGCCTCATCTCCCTTGCCCATCTGTAAATTTTCTCTTTTATTGTCTTGCCTGTTTTGACAAAAGAAATTATAATGCATAGTTTTTCGTAAACACATGAGCCTCTAAAATTAATCCGTATTGATATTCACAGGAGATCTCAACCAGTGATTGCCGATATAAAAGAAAAGCTGCTCAAAGTCGGAAAAAGTGAAGGCTCCATCTCTTATGCCTACTTAAATGACCTTATACCCGACGGCATTTTCGACCCTGCGGCCATGGAGAAAATACTTGACTTTCTGAGTGAAAATGACATTGAAGTTGTTACTCAGAAGCAGAAGGACCGTAACAATAACGATGTAGAATCCGAAACCGTTGAACCGGAAGGCAAGGAAAAAGAAAAAACAGCCCAGGTAAAAGAGGAGCCTCATGAAATTGAGGAAACCACCACCACCTACCTGCGCGAAATGGGAAGATTCGACCTCCTGACCCCTGAGGAAGAAGAAAAGTACAGCAAGACCATCCGGCAGGGCTTTGATGCCATTATCAGAGCAATAAGAAAGGATGTATCCAGCACCCCGGAAATGACGATTTTAACCAAAAGGATAGAGCTATGGGAAAAAAGAGATCCTTCCCTGAAACCCAAGAAGCAACATCTTAACTTTCTAAGACGATCCGTTGAAAACGCCTGCGAAAAATACCAGAACTATAAGTCGCTGCAGAATATCCACAGTAACATAGAGATTTACACGATCTCCATTGAGGCGGCCAAGGATGCCATGATCAAGGCCAACCTGCGGCTGGTTGTGAGTATTGCAAAGAGATACATGCACCAGGGGTTGAGCCTTGCCGACCTTATCCAGGAAGGCAACCTGGGCCTGATGCGCGCGGTATTCCGTTTTGACTACACCAAGGGGAACAAGTTCAGCACTTACGCCAGTTGGTGGATTCGACAGGCCATTACCAGGGCCATCCTGGACAAGACCAGAACAATTCGTCTTCCTGTTCATTTCCTGGAGTTGAGAAGCCAGTTCTTCAAGGCCTTTTACTCGCTGCTCAAGGAACTCGGCAGAGAGCCTTCTCCTCTTGAGATCTCGGCCAAGACAGGACTGCCCATGGATAAAATCCTGGCGATTCTGGAGGCATCACGGGAACCGATCTCACTGGAAACCCCTGTTGGAGACGACGACAGTACGCTGGGAGATTTCCTTGAAAACCAGGAATCCGTCTCCCCTTACGAGGCTGTTAAAAGCCAGGAACTTACTGAACGCGTTACGAGCATCCTGGCGACCTTGAGTCCGCGGGAAGAAAAAATTATACGCCTTCGTTTCGGAATTGGAGAACGCGCTGAATTCACACTGGAGGAAATCGGCAAGAGATTCAACGTTTCCAGGGAACGTATCAGACAGATCGAAAAAAAAGCATTAAACCGGCTGCGTCACTCAAGCAGACGCGACAAACTCAAACACTTTCTTGATTGATTCCGAGTCAGGGCCTGTGAATCCCAACATCATTCATCATTCATCTCTCACCATTCATCATTACTAAGCCCGGCCCGGCCTTTCTGATTCCCGCGGTCATATCCTTTGCGGCCGGAATCGGCCTGACCAATGTCCGGTATGTCCCATCCGGGCCTGCGGCCTGGATTCTTGTTGCAGCACTTTCCCTCGCCATCCTGGCTTTACACCTGAAGCAAATTCCTTTTACCGCCTCTATTCTTACTCTCCCTCTCTTCTTTCTTGTCGGTTCGTTGCACGTCCGCCCTTTTCTGGACCTTCCCGACAACCCTTTACACATTTACAGTCAGATAGAAGAGAGGCAGGAAGTAAGCCTGACCGGCATCCTGATGGAAAGTCCGGCAGTGAGCCCTAAAAAAAGCAGACTCCTCATGAGAGTTGAAAGACTTACTCATCCTGGCGGGACCACCGATTCCACCGGGCTTGTCCAACTTTCTCTTAATGGAAATCCTCCACCGGACCTGATCCCCGGTGATCGATTCATGGCCAGGGCCATCCTCTCCAGAGTCCGATCCAATACCACGCCCGGAACATTTGATCTAAAACAATTTCTGGCCTTAAAATCGATCCTGGTTACAGGGTGGATTCGTTCTCCATGCCTGCTGACCGAAGTCCACAATCTTTCCCCCCCTCCCCTGTTTCACAGAATTCGATTTTCACCTGAAAGAGCGCGCAAAAAAATCAATGATTTTCTTGCAAACACCGCAGACGAAAGGGTTATGGGACTTTACAAGGCCATCCTGACCGGAGACAGAAGCGGTGTTTCTCCGGATCAACTCGAAAACTTCCGTACAGCCGGGTGCGTTCATCTCCTTGCAATTTCCGGGCTGCATATGGGCCTGCTCGCGCTCTTCATCACTTTTTCCATCACCTGGCTGCTCAAAAGATCGGAATGGCTGCTTCTGCATATCCCGGCCCTGAAAACAGCGGCTTTCCTGGCCCTTCCGTTTCTTGCGTCCTATGCCCTGATTGCCGGATTCCAGACCCCTGTCGTGCGCGCCCTTATAATGACATCAGTCTTTGTCATGGCCTTGCTATTCGATTCCCAATGGTCTATTCCCACCAATATCGCGATCGCTGCCTTAATCATCCTCACCCTGAACCCGACATGCCTGTACACGGTCTCATTCCAGCTCTCTTTTGCGGCGGTAATTGCAATAGCCCTCATTGTTCCCGCAATTTCGGGACTTTTGTGCCCCTTTTCGCACGGGGAGAACGATAAATCTCCAAAGTTTGCCTGGATAAAAAAATGGGCGCTTGCCTCCATCTATCTTTCCATGGCCGCCATGCTCGGGACCATGCCGCTTCTCATGTACAATTTCAACAGGTTTTCGCCTGTCAGTCCTGTTTCCACTCTGATTGTGGAACCCTTGTTGTGTTTCTGGGCATTGATCATTGGTCTTCTCGCATCTCCTTTGATCCCTCTATTTCCTCAAATCGCCGCATATCTGATAAAGATCGGCTGCTGGGGCCTTCTGGCCGCCGACAAGGCTGCTGAACTCCTTGCCGATCTTCCCTTCAGTTCCATCTGGGTCTCCACTCCAACAGCGTCGGAAGTGGTCTGCTACTACATTTTCCCGGCAAGCCTTGCCTTGCTGAAAAAAACTCGGGCCGCATCAATCGTTACCATCCTCTCTCTTATCACGATCATCAGCGTGCCGGTGATTCAAAAGGCTGCAAGAGATAAATCTTCCTCAACCGCTGTGACAATTCTCGATGTGGGCCAGGGCGCATCAGCGGTACTTAATCTGCCACACGGCAGGACTATCCTGATCGACGGGGGATCGGCAGGCTCGGGCCGGTACAATGTAGGCGACCGGGTCATCGGACCATTTCTCTGGAAACAGCGGATCAGACGCCTGAACTCCGTGATCGTAAGTCATCCCAATTCAGACCATTACAATGGACTCTTTTTTATACTAAAGAGATTCAGACCTGAGACATTGTGGATAAACGGAGATATCAGTCCGGGGACAGGGTTTGAAAAACTTATCAGACTGGCGGATCGGCTGGGAATAAAAATAAAAACGCCCAGGGCCGGGACTACTATATTCCGTGATGAGGAAACAAAACTTAAATGCGTGTCAGCGTTGCACCTTGCCGACAACAATAGAGAGGATAACTCCAACCGGCCTGAAATCACAAACAGCAACAACCAAAGCCTTGTCTTAAGGCTTGACTGCGGCCCTTATTCCTTTCTTTTTCCGGGAGATATCGAAAGGGAGGCGGAAGAGATACTGATTAAACGAAAAAGGGAACTTGACGCAGATGTTCTCCTGTCGCCCCATCACGGAAGCGGGACATCCAATTCCGATCAATTCCTGAAAGCGGTTTCACCACAATACATGGTGATTTCAGCAGGATCATACCGACCAAACATCTTCCCGGACCCGAAAATGGTTACGCGAAGCCGTAAGTCCGGAATCAAGGTATTCAACACGGCCCACGAAGGAGCCGTATCGTTTATCATAAATGATAATGAAATGTCAGTCATAAATTACGTGAATGAATGATTACTTTCATTTAAACACCTAATATTGAGGACTAACAGGCTGAGCTAACCTGCCGCAAAAGTGCGTAGCAGAGACTTTCCGGCATCAAGCCGAATATTTACTTTGTTAGCGTATTTTTTGCTATTGTTTCAAAATATTAACAAAAATTAATCTTGACAAAAAAACCTTTTTGCCTGCTATAAAGTTTGTAGATTATATGGTTTTATTAAAATCTCAGCGGATATCCCCAAACCTTCTTGCAGTTTTCTTATCATATTGATTGATAGAGAACGCTTTTTGTTTAGAATCTCAGACACTCTGGCTCTTGACCCTATAAGTGGTTCCAAGTCTTTTCTTGATAATTCCTGACTTTCCATTTGATGAATAATCGCTTCTACTGGATCAGGCGGATAAATTGGGTGGTGTTTTTCCTCGTATGCTTCTATCAAAGTAACTAACACATCAAGCTTGTCACCTTCCGGGGTATTTAGCTTAGCGTCCATTAATTCTTCAACTTCTAGCAATGCTTCAGAGTAGTCCGCTTCTGTTTTTATTGGTTTAATTTCCATGTTCGCACCTCATATTGTTGAAGCGTCAATTTTGTCATAGTTTTTATGATGACCAACAAAACGAATATAAACGATCATATAGTCGTAATTGATTGCTACCACGAGACGATACGTATTGCCCTTTATATTGGATATAACACGATTATTTGCCACAAAACTTGCATTTCTATAGTCTTTTTTTATGTCACTTGATGTTTTCCACTG